>JAXDHL010000438.1:0-6063 GCA_034664525.1 Solirubrobacteraceae bacterium | reverse complement strand
GCGCGGCCGATGCGGCCGGGGCGCCTGGCCGCCGCGTCGCGCAGCACCGCCACCGGGGCGACGCGCGTGGCGCGGTAGGCCGGGATCAGCCCGGCCAGCGTCGTCACGACGATGCCGACGACGAGGGCGATCGCGATCGTCCGGGTGGCGAACACGGTGCCCGCCTCCGGCAGGTCGAGCCCCATCGCCGCCAGCAGCGCGGTCAGGCCATGGGCGAGTCCGTACCCGGCGGCGACGCCGGCGACCGAGGCCAGCACGCCGAGCGCCAGCGCCTCGACGACGACCGAGCCGAGCACCTGCTTGCGCGAGGCGCCAATCAGCCGCAGCAGGCCGAGCTCACGCGAGCGCTGGGCAACGGTGATCGACAGCGCGTTGAAGATCGTGAACGCGCCGACCACGATCGCCACGCCGCCGAAGATCAGCAGCGCAACCTTGATGATGTCGATGAACGACTTCAGCGAGTCGAACGTGAACCGGTCGTCGGCAGCAGCCGACTTGACCGTCGCCTGCGCCGGCACGACGCCGGCCAGCGCGCGCCGCAGCTCGGCGGGCGAGACGCCCTTGGCGGCGCCGACGAGAATGTCGTCGAAGCGGGTTCCCCGGCCGCCCTCACGCTGCGCGGTGGCCAGGTCGAATGCGGCCACGGTCGCCGTGCCGAGCGACTTCACGTCGCCGAAGTGCGCGATGCCGGTCACGCGGTAGGAGCGGCCCCGGTCCGTGGCGATCCGGACCGTCGAGCCGATCTTCGCCTTCGCCTTGTCGGCGGTGCCCTCGTCGAGCACCACCTGCCCGGGCCCGGTCGCCCACTGGCCGCGCACCAGATGCAGCGGGCTGACGCGCTCGGCGCCCGGCGTCTTGGAGTCGTACCCGATGCCGAAATACGGCCCCTGGCCGATCGGCTTGCCATCGGCGCCGATGATCTTCGTGCTCTGGTCGGTGACGTCGCCGACGGCGACCCCGACCTGCGGCAGCGCGCGGACGGCGGCCAGCGCGGAGGCCGGCACCTTCGGCCTCTGGACCGCCCACTCGTTGGAGGCGCTGGTCTCGACATGGGTGCGGCCGGTCACGACCGCGTCGGTGCCGTCGTACGCCGCCGAGGACAACGCGTCCGCGGCCTTGCGCATCGTGTCGGTCACCGTGAAGGCCGCCGCCACCATGGCGACGCCGAGGACGATGGCGAGCATCGTCAGCGCCGTGCGCGCGGGGCGCCCGGCGAGCGATTGGAGGCCGACCTTGATCATCGGGCGATCTCCGCCATCGCGGCGAGGACGGCATCCTCGGTCGGGCCGGCCATGTCGCGGACGACGACGCCGTCGGCGAGGAACAGCACGCGGTCGGCCTGGGCGGCGGCGCGCGGGTCGTGCGTGACCATGAGGATGGTCTGGCCCTCGGCGTCCACGGCCTCACGCAGCAGCGAGAGGATCTCGGCGCCGGCGCGCGAGTCGAGGTTGCCGGTCGGCTCGTCGGCGAACAGGACGGTCGGCCCCGTCACGAGGGCGCGGGCGACGGCGACGCGCTGCTGCTGGCCGCCGGACAGCTCGGCCGGCTTGTGGTCGCGGCGGTCGGTCAGCCCGACGCGCTCGATCAGGCCGTCGACGGCCCGGCGATCGAGCTTGCGCCCGGCGATCCTGGCCGGAAGCACGATGTTCTCCTCGGCCGACAGCGTCGGCAGCAGGTTGAACGCCTGGAAGACGAACCCGACGTGCTCGCGGCGCAGCTTGGTGAGCGCGTTGTCGTTCATCCGCGTGACGTCGGCGCCGCCGATGCGGACGCGGCCCGCGGTCGGGCGGTCGAGCCCGGCGAGCAGGTGCATGAGCGTGGACTTGCCGGAGCCCGACGGGCCCATCACGGCCGTGTACTGGCCGGCGGGGACCTCGAGCGAGACGCCGCGCAGCGCATCCACCGCGTTCTCGCCGTCGCCGTAGCGGCGGGCGAGCGCGGTGGCGTCTACGGCAGCGGGGGTCGAGCCCGACCCGGGAAGCAGGTCGTCGGTCTCGGTGATGACGGCGTTGAACAGCATGGCTGGTGGGAGTCCTTGTGGGGAGGGAGCGGAGGGACTTCAGGCGGCCACGGCGACGCGCGCGAGGCGGTCGACGGCCGCGGAGAGGGCGCCGGCGCGCAGCAGCCCGGCGGTGGCCTCGGCCATCACCGTGGAGAGCAGGCCCCGCCCGGGCCGGACCGAGACGGAGGCGCGGACCTCGGTCCCGTCGTCGCCGCCGGCGACGTCGTAGTCGACGTCCATCGAGACCGGGCCGCAGGCCGACAACGAGAACCGGCCGTCGTCGGCCTCGTGGACCTCGACGTCGAACCCGACCCGCACGCCGGCAAGCTTCCCGCTCACCCGGGTGCGGCTTCCGGCGCGCAGCCGGAGCAGGTCGTCCTCGAGGTCGAACGCCACCGGCGACCAGCGCGCGACGGCGTCAGGATCGGTCAGCGCCGCCAGCACGTCCTCCGGCGGCGCCTCCGTGATCGCTTGTGCCGTCCAGGTCCTCATACCGGCAATCTCCTGCCTGCAGACCCGCGTGTCGTCACCTCTGATGACGATCCTCACGAGCCCGCGGGCTGACCCGGTGTCATCCTCGAGGACGACGCGAAGATCGTCACGGGGGACGAGGGCGCAGAGGTGCCCCGGCTCTACCTTTAGGAGACGGTGCCGGTACGTCTTCAAGACCTGCGTGCGCGCCTGCGTGCGTGGCCGCCGCTGCGCGTCGACGCGGCGCTGGCGACGGTCGTGTTCGTCGAGGCGCTGATCGAGGCCGCGTTCACCGCCGCACCGTGGTCCGCGCGCGCCGAGGTCGTCATCCCCGCGGCCCTGATGGCCGCCGCGCTGGTGCTGCGCCGGCGCGAGTCGCTGGTCTCCACGGCCCTCGCCGCGGTCGCCATCGCGTCGGTCAGCCTGTTGCGCACCAGCGTCGCCGACGGGCTCGAAGGCCTGTTCATCGCCTGGCTGTTCGTGACCTACTCGATGGCGTCGCGGGAGGAAGGCCGGCGCCTGCTGGCCGGGACCCTGATCGGGCTCGCCGCCGTGACCGCCGCGATCGCGCTCGCGCCGCACCCGTCCGCGGCGGACTTCCTGTTCGGCGTCGTGATCTTCCTCGCCGCCCCGACGTTCGCCGGGCGCACGCTGCGCAGCCGTGTGCGGCTCGGGCAGGCGCTCGCCGCCAAGGCCACGCAGCTCGACCGCGAGCGCGGCCGCCGCGCCCAGGAGGCCGCCGCGGACGAGCGCGCCCGGATCGCCGGCGAGTTGCACGACGTGGTCGCCCACGCGCTCGGCGCGATGACCATCCAGGCGGCCGCGGCGCGGCGCCTGGCCGACAAGGACGCCGCGCGCGCGGCCGGCGCGTTCGAGGCGATCGAGCACACGGGCCGCGAGGCGCTCGGCGAGATCCGCACGCTGCTCGACGTCCTGCGCGCCGAGGACGCCTCGACCGCCGAGGACCCCGCGCTGGCGCCGCAGCCGAGCCTGTCCACGCTGGAGGACCTCGCCGAGCGCCTGCGGCGTGCCGGTCTGCAGGTCGAGGTGGCGCAGCAGGGCGTCACCCCTGCGAAGCTCCCCACCGGCGTGGACCTGACGGCGTATCGGGTGGTCCAGGAGGCGCTCGAGGCGGCCCTGGAGCACGGCCACGCGGGCGCCGCGAGCGTCCTCGTGCGCTTCACGGATCACGAGCTCTTGATCGAGGTCTCGGACGACGGCCCGCGCGGCGATCGCAACCTGCTCGGGCTGCAGGAGCGCGTGCGCGTGTTCGGCGGCCGCGTCGAGGCGGGCGGCGGACAGCCCGGCGGCGGGCACGTCCTGCGCGCCGGCCTCCCGCTCGAGAGCGTCCCCGCGTGACGGCGCTCGGCAACCTGCGCCGCGACGGTCCGCACCTCGACGTCCTGGCCGGGATCGTGTTCGGCGCCGCCGGGATCGTCGACGTCTGCGTGATCCACGACCGTCAGGGTCCGCTGTGGCTCAACATCGCGGGGATGGTCGCGCTGGGGCTGCTGGTGGCCTGGCGCCGCCGGTCCCCGCGCGCCGCCGGCTACGGGTTCGCCGCGCTGGTCGCCGGCATGTCGCTGGTCGCCACCCCCGCGCCGGCCCTGGTCACCGTCCTGTTCGGGCTGCTGCTGTTCCCCTATGCAGTCGGCGCGCAGGTCCGCGGCTGGTGGTCCTACGCGTACGTCCCGGTCATCTTCGCGGTCGTCTGCATCGTCGACGGCCAGTGGCACGACGTGCAGGTGGGCGACTACGTCTTCCCCACCGCGCTCGCGCTCGGCGCCTACGCCGCCGGGCGCAACATGGTGCACCGCACGGCGCTGGCGGTCGAACTGCACGAGGCCGCCCTGCGCAGCGGCGAGGAGCGCGACGCCGAGGCCCGCCGCGCCGTCGCCGCCGAACGCCGGCGGATCGCCCACGAGATGCACGACGTCGTCGCGCACTCGATCTCGGTCATGGTCGTCCAGGCGGGCGGTGCCCGGCGCATCCTCGAGCGCGACGCCGCCCGCGCGCAGGACGCCGCCGCCCAGATCGAGCGCACGGGGCGCGAGACGCTGCTCGAGATGCGCCGCCTGCTCGGCGTGATGCGCCGGCCGGACGCGGCGCCGGAGCTCGAGCCCAACCCGACGCTCGACGGCGTGGCCGATCTCGCCGCCCGCGCCCGCGCCGCCGGCCTGGCCGTCGACCTGCACGTCGACGGCGCGCGCCGCGGCCTGCGCCCCGGGCTGGAGTTGGCCGCCTACCGCGTCGTCGAGCAGGGGCTCGAGGACGCCCTGCGCGGGCGGGAGCGGGCGGGCACGCAGTCGGCCGCCGTCACGGTCCGCTGGGCGCCGACCGCGCTCGAGATCACAATCGCCGACGACCGCCCGGACATGCCGTTCGCGGTCGGTGCGAGTCCCGCATTGATCGGTGTGCGCGAGCGCGTGGCCGTCTACGGTGGGGAGCTGCGCGCCGGCCAGCGCTCGGACGGCGGTCACGAGGTGCACGTCCGGTTCCCCCTGGACGATGCGCCCGGCACCCAGCCCCCAGACTCAGACCCCGTGCCAGCACAAGGAGCTGCATGATCCGCATCCTCATCGCCGACGACCAGGCCCTGGTGCGCGCCGGCTTCAAGATGATCCTCGATGCCGAGGAGGACCTCGACGTCGTCGGCGAGGCGACCGACGGCAACCAGGCGATCGACATGGCGCGCCGCCTGAAGCCCGACGTCGTGCTGATGGACATCCGGATGCCGGAGCTCGACGGCATCGAGGCGACGCGCCGCGTGCTCGCCCAGGCCGGCGACCATCCCGTCCGCGTCCTCATGCTCACGACCTTCGACCTCAACGAGTACGTCTACGAGGCGCTGCGCGCCGGCGCCTCCGGCTTCCTGCTCAAGGACGTCCCGCCCGAGCAGCTCGCCGCCGGCATCCGCGTCGTCGCCCAGGGCGAGGCGCTGCTGGCCCCGACGATCACCAAGCGCCTGATCCAGGAGTTCGCCGTCGCGGCCCCGCCGGACCCGGCGCCGCCGCGCGGTTACGACGAGCTGACCGAGCGCGAGCGCGAGGTCTTCGGCCTAATCGCACGCGGGCTCTCCAACGCGGAGATCGCGGCCGAGCTGATCGTGTCCGAGACGACGGTCAAGACCCACGTCGCCCGCGTGCTGATGAAGCTCAGCCTGCGCGACCGCGTGCAGGCCGTCGTGCTCGCCTACGAGTCCGGGCTGGCGATGCCGCGGCGGACCGCCTGAGCCTCGATGCCGCGGTCGTCGCCGTCCTCGTCGACGAGCACGGCGACGCCCTCGTAGCCGAGCCGGGCAAGCTCCTCGGGCAGTGCCGCCGGCTGCTCGCCGCCGAGCTCGAGCAGCACCGTGCCGCCGGGGCGCAGGAACCGCCGCGCGCCGGCCAGCACGCGCCGCACGATTGCCAGCCCGTCGGGCCCGCCGTCGTAGGAGAGCGCGGTCTCGAAGCTGAAGGTGTCGCGCTGCAGCAGCCCGAGATCGGGCGTCGGCACGTACGGCACCACGGCGACGACGACGTCGGCCCGGTCCTCCAGCCCGGCCGGCAGCGGGTCGAAGAGGTCGCCGTGATAGGCCTCGACGCCGTTGG
>JAXDHL010000437.1:0-2501 GCA_034664525.1 Solirubrobacteraceae bacterium | reverse complement strand
GCCGTGTTGTAGGGCTTGGCGTCGCCGATGCAGACCGCGTTGCCGATCAGCGGCGAGGCGCTCTTGATGGTCGCCTCGATGTTGGCCGGCGACATGTTCTTGCCGGCCGCGTTGATGATGATCTCCTTCTTGCGGTCGACGATCGTGGCGTAGCCGTCGGCGTCGATCTTCGCGATGTCGCCCGTGTGGAGCCAGCCGTCGGCGTCGATCGCCTCGGCGGTCTTCTCCGGAAGCCCGCGGTAGCCGAGCATCACCAGGCCGCCGCGGACCAGCAGCTCGCCGTCGCCGGCGAGCTTGAGCTCGCACCCGGGCGTCGCGGGGCCGACGGTCCCGATCTTGATGCGGTCGGGCGGGTTGACGGTGCCGCCGCCGCAGGTCTCGCTCATCCCCCACAGCTCGCCCAGCGGCAAGCCGATCGCATGGAAGAACTCCAGGACGTCGACCGGCGTCGGCGCGGCGCCGACGTTGATCGCCACCACCTGGTCGAGGCCGAGCATCGTCCGCAGCCCCGAGAAGAGCTCGGCGTCGGCCTGGGCGACCGCCGCGGCCAGCGCGTCGGGCACCGGCTCGCCGGCCTGCTCCAGCGTCACCTTCTGCCGGGCGGCGGCCAGCGCGGCCTCGGCCTTCTCGCGCTGCTCGGCGGGCTGGCCGGCCACCATCGCCTCCAGGCCGGCCTTGAGCTTCTCCCAGATCCGCGGCACCGCGAAGAACCAGTGCGGCCGGACCTCGGGCAGGAACGACACGATCTCGCGTGGGTTGGGACAGCACGTGACCTGGAAGCCGAAGACGATCGGCAGGTAGTGATGGGCCGCGCGCTCGGCGATGTGCGCGTTGGGCAGCCACGAGATCACGCGGGCGCCCTCGGGGAACTGCACGATCTCCTCGATCCCGCTGACGGCGGAGAGGAGGTTGCGGTGGGCCAGCTCGACGCCCTTGGGCGGTCCGGTCGTCCCCGACGTGTAGATGAGCGTCAGCACGTCCTCGGGGCCGAGCGCGGCGACCGACGCCTCGACGTCGAAGTCGGCGGCCGGCACGTCGGCCAGCGCCATCGTGCCCTCCGGCGCATCGCCGTCGACGACGATCACGTGCTCGAGGTCGGGCAGCGTCTTGCGCGCCTCCAGGACGTTGGCCAGGAACTGCTGCTCGGTGATCAGGATCCGCGCGCCGGCGTCGGCGACGACGTACTCGATCTGGTTCGGCGCGTACGTCATGTAGATGGAGAACGGCGTCGCGCCGACCATCATCGCCGCGAGATCGGCGAGGTGGAACTCGGGCCGGTTGCCGAGCATCAAGGCGATCGTGTCGCCCTTGCGCAGCCCCAGCCCCGCGAGGCCGCCGGCGAGGACGTCGACGCGCTCACGCAGCTCGCCCCACGTCCACGCGACCTCGTCGTTCTTGGTCCGGACCGCGATCTCGCCGGCGCGCTGCGCCGAGGTGAGGCGAAACGCCTCCGCGATCGTGGCCGCGTCGACCCCGCGCTTCGGTGCCGTGCTGCTCTCCACCTTGACCCCTCTCCTTGGTTACTTCACCCCGAAGCCGCCGTGCTGGAGGCGTCCGACGTCGTTCGTCAGCCCCACGGCGAACAGCATGATCACCAACACGAACCCCACGTAGCTGGCCTGTTCCATGATCCGGAACGGGATCGGGCGACCCCGGACCTTCTCGGCCAGCGCCCAGAAGATATGGCCCCCGTCCAGCGGAAGGAAGGGGAACAGGTTCACGATCGCCAGGGAGAGCGAGATCAGCGCGAGGATCGTGAGGGCGAGTTCGGTGTTGTCGGCGGCGAAGGACTGGCGCGTCGTCTCGTAGGAGCCGACGACGCCGGAGAGGTTCTTGCGGGCCTTGGAGTCGTAGACGATCCTGGTGACCGCGTCGACGGTGGCCTTCGTCACCGACCACATCCCGGTGACCGAGCGGCTTGCCGCCTGGCCGACGGGGAGCTGGTGGTAGTCGGCGCCGAAGGAGAAGCCGAGCAGCATGCGCCCGGCCGTCTTGTCGTAGTGCGGGCGGATCGAGAGCGTCCGGGTCGCGCCGTCGCGGACGATCGTCACCGTGGCCGGCGTCGCCGCCACGCACTTGTCGACCGTCGCGCCGCCGGCGCACGTGTGGCTGCTGATGCGCTTGCGCAGGACGTCCGGCTGGCCCTTGACGCCGTCGACGGCGACGAGCTGGTCGCCGGCCTTCAGGACGCCCGTGGCCGCGGCGTTCTGCTGCACCGCGCCGACCTTGCTGTTGCCGACCTGCTCACCCTTGAACGCGAACAGGGCGAAGAGGATCAGGAACGCGACGAGGACGTTCATCGCGGGGCCGGCGCCGATCACCACGAGGCGCTTCCAGACCGGCTGGCGGTAGTAGGCGCGCGCCTCGTGCTCCGGCGCGATCTCCTCGGCCGGGTTCATCCCGGTGATCTTCACGTAGCCGCCCAGCGGGACGGCGCCGATGCCGTACTCGGTCTCGCCGCGGCGGACCTTGAACAGCAGCGGCGGGAAGAAGAGCGCGAA
>JAXDHL010000436.1:0-4279 GCA_034664525.1 Solirubrobacteraceae bacterium | reverse complement strand
GCCGGGCCAGGCGAAGAAGCAGCCCGCCGCCACCCCGGCGCCCGTCGCCACCGCGGCGCCGAACCCGACCGTGGCATCCGCCGCCGCAGCCACGCCGGTGCCGCCGAGCACGCCCGCGGCATCCACGCCCGCGCCGCGCCGCAGCGTCCGCTCGCACGCCCGGGCGCGGAAGCCCGCCACCGCCACCGTCCGACGTGGCGCGACCGCGACCGCCATTGCGCCGGCCTTCGCCCCGGCACTCGCCGCCGCCACGCCAGCCCGCGCCAAGCCGCACGCCGCGCCGCACCGCCACCGCAAGCCGGCCGGCTCCGCGCGCCAGCCGCGCGTCCGAACCCGCACGCTGACCCAGCGCGTCGAGCACGTCGTCGAGGTCATCCCCGGCCCACTGCGCGCCGGCCTCGGCGGACTCGCCGTGGTCGCCCTGCTGCTCGGCGCCGCCCTCGCCGCGGCCGCCCTGCGCGCCCGCCGCCTCGAGCGCCAGCGCCGCCGCCTGACCGCCGACGTCGGCCTGTTGCAGTCGGCGCTGCTGCCCGACCTGGAGGACGGCGGCACCGGCCCGGCGGCCGTCACCGCCGCCTACCGCCCCGCCGAGGGCCTCGCCGCCGGCGGGGACTTCTACGACGCCTTCGCGCTCGACGAGCACCGCACGGCGATCGTGGTCGGCGACGTCGCCGGCCACGGCCGCGACGCCGTCCCGCTCACCGCCTCGGTGCGCTACACGGTGCGCGCCTATCTCGAGGGCGGCCTCGGCCCGCGGCACGTGCTCCAGGTGGCCGGCCGCGTGCTCGACGAACAGCTGCACGACCGCCTGGTCACGATCGTGGTCGCGGTCTACGACGAGCGCACCGGCCTGCTGACCTACGCGAGCGCCGGCCACCCGCCGCCCGTCGTCGTCGGCGACGAGGTCCAGCCCGTGCTCGCCTTCGCGTCGCCCGCGGTCGGCCTCGGCGTGCCCACCGGCCGCCGCCAGGTCACCGTGCCGCTCCACCCCGGCAGCCCGGCCTGCTTCTACACCGACGGCCTCGCCGACGTGCTGCTGCGCGGCGAGCGCCTCGGCCTCGACCGGCTCGCCGACGCGGTCCGCGAGCTCGGGCCCGAGGAGGGGGCGCCCGAGCTGGTCGGGCGGCTCGTCCGCCGCTCGGACAGCCGCCCGGACGACATGGCCGCCGTGGTCGTGCGCGCCCCCGCCGACGCGCCGGCCGTGCGCGCGGGGCGCATCGAGGAGCTGGAGGTCGACGGCAGCGACCTGCAGCGCGGCCGCCTGACCGGCTTCCTCGCCGCGTTCGGCGTCTCCGACGGCGTCGCCGCCGCCGCGGTCCGCACCGCCGCCGACGTGATCGGCCGCGCCGGGGCCTGCATGATCGCCGTGCACCACGGTGAGGGCGGGGCGACCGTCGCCGTCGAGGACACCCCGCACGTGGTGGCGCTGCCGCTACTCGGGCGTGACGTACGCCCCGCTGAGCCCGCCGTCCACGAGGAACGACGTCGCGGTCACGAAGCTGGCCTCGTCTGAGGCGAGGAACAGCGCCCCGTTGGCGATCTCGACCGCCTCGGCGAAGCGCCCCATCGGCACGTGCACGAGCCGGCGCGCGGCCTTCGCCGGGTCGGCCGCGAACAGCTCGCGCAGCAGCGGCGTGTCGACCGGCCCCGGGCACAGGGCGTTGACGCGCACGCCCTGGCGGGCGAACTCCACCCCGAGCTCGCGCGACAGGGCGAGCACGCCGCCCTTGGACGCGGTGTAGGCGATCTGCGAGGTGGCGGCGCCCATGATCGCCACGAACGATGCGACGTTGACGACCGAGCCCTTGTGCGGGCCGTCGTTGGCGAGCAGGTGGGGGATCCCGAACTTGCAGCACGAGAACACGCTGCGCAGGTTGACGTCCATCACCTGCTGATAGACGTCGTAGGGGGTCTCGAGCACCGAGCCGTCCGTCGGCGGGTTGATGCCGGCGTTGTTGACCAGCACGTCGATGCGCCCGAACGCCTCGAGAGCGCGCTCGTACATGCCGGCGACCTGCGCCTCGTCGGCGACGTCGACCTGCACCGACTGGTCGCCGTAGCTGCCCTCGGTCAGGTCGGCCCCGAGCACCTGCGCCCCCTCCTCGCGGAAGCGGCGCACGATCTCGGCTCCGATCCCCTGCGCGGCGCCGGTGACGACCGCCACCTTGCCATCCAGGCGTCCCACCGTTCAGCCCTCCGTGGAGTAGAAGACGGTCTTGACCTCGGAGTAGTGCTCGAGCGCGTGCGGTCCGAGCTCGCGGCCGACGCCCGACTGCTTGAAGCCGCCGAACGGCGTCGCCACCCGTACCGACGAGTTGGAGTTCACCGACAGGTTGCCGCTCTCGATCGCGCGCGAGACGCGCAGCCCGCGGGCGCCGTCGCGCGTCCAGATCGAGCCCGACAGGCCGTAGATGGTGTCGTTGGCGAGCCGGACCGCCTCGTCCTCGCCGTCGAACGCGATCACGCACGCGACCGGCCCGAAGACCTCCTCGCGCGCGACCCGGGCGTCGTTGGAGACGGGCCCGAGCACCGCCGGCGCGAGCCAGTAGCCCGGCCCGTCGGGCGCGCCGCCGCGGATCGCCACGCGCTCGCCGTCGTCGAGGTAGGAGCTGACCGACGCCCGCTGGCCGGCCGAGATCAGCGGGCCCATCTCGGTCGCCTCGTCGAGCGGATCGCCGACCCGGATGCCCTCCACGGCGGGCGCGAGCAGCGCCAGGAAGTCGTCGAGCACGGACCGCTCGACCAGGATCCGCGAGCGCGCGCAGCAGTCCTGGCCGGCGTTGGCGAAGACCGCCGACGGCGCGGCGGCGGCCGCGGCCTCGAGGTCGGCGTCGGCGAAGACGACGTTGGCGGACTTGCCGCCCAGCTCGAGCGTGACCCGCTTGATCGTGGCCGCCGCCCCGGCGGCGATCCCGCGCCCGACCTCGGTCGAGCCGGTGAAGGCCACCTTGGCCACGTCGGGGTGCTCGACCAGTCGCGCGCCGACCACCGAGCCCGGTCCGACGACGACGTTGAGCACGCCCGCGGGGATCCCGGCCTCGAGCGCGAGGTCCTGCAGGCGCAGCGCGGTCAGCGGCGTCAGCTCGGCCGGCTTGAGCACGACCGTGTTCCCGGCCGCCAGCGCCGGAGCGACCTTCCACGCGCTGATGTTGAGCGGGAAGTTCCAGGGGACGATCAGCGCGACGACGCCCAGCGGCTCGCGGAACGTCATGGCCACGCCGCCGGCGACCGGGATCGTCTCCCCGAGGTGGCGCTGCGGCGCGCCGGCGTAGTAGCGGAATGTGTCCACCGCCATGCCGACCTCGCCGCGCGCGTCGCCGATCGGCTTCCCGGCGTTGCGGGCCTCGAGGACCGCGAGCTCCTCGAGCTGCTCCTCCAGGCGGTTCGCGAGCCGGTGCAGCAGCCGCTCACGATCCGCCGGGGCGACCGCTCGCCAGGCGGGCAGCGCGGCCTTGGCGGCCGCGACGGCGGCGTCGGCGTCCTCGGCCGACGCGCGGGGGACCTCGGCGAGGACCCCCTCCGTCGCGGGCTCGATGATCTGGAGCGTGTCCGGCAAGGCCCGGTGAGCCTAGGCCAGCTCGATCTCCTGCTCGATCTCGTCGATCGTATGGCGCGGCCCCTTGAACCACTTCCTCGCGCTCACCAGCCACCAGATCCCGACGATCAGGGCCAGGCCGCCCGTCACCACCGGCGTGTAGTTGAACAGCGACCACTCGAAGTCGCTCTCCCACGGGACACCGGACGAGCTGAAGGGCGCGTTGAAGTAGATCACGACCACGATCAGCACCTCCGCCACCGCGATCAGGTTCAGCCACTTGTACTTCGAACCGAGCGTCCACGGCCCGGGCTCGAACTTGTCGCCCATCCGCCAGCGCAGGAAGATCGGGATCACGTAGGCGAGGTAGAGGCCGATGACGCCGATCGACACGACCGCGGTGAACGCCACGGTCAGGCCGTCCTTGTTGCCCTTCAGCGCCGGGAGGGTGAGGATCAGCGCGAAGACGGCGACGGCCATGACGGCGTTGAAGGGGATCCTGCGCTCGTTGACCCGGCTCCAGATCCGCCACCCCGGCACGGCGCCGTCACGGCTGAACGCGTACATCATCCGCGAGGCGCTGGTCATGCAGGCCATGCCGCAGAAGAACTGCCCGAGCACGGCGATCAGCAGCACGAACTTCACCCAGCCGGTGCCCATCGCGCTCTCGAACACGGCGAACACCGTCCCGCCGCCCTTGTTGACCGCGTTGGAGTCCGCGGCGGCGAACGTGATCGCCAGCAG
>JAXDHL010000435.1:0-4190 GCA_034664525.1 Solirubrobacteraceae bacterium | reverse complement strand
AGCAGCGCGTCGCGGCGCTCGAGTGGCGTGCCGTGGTGCTGGGGGCTCAGGAAGTCGAAGTCCCCGACCGCCAGGGCAGCATCGAGCGCTTCTTGGATGTCGCCCGGACCCAGCTTGCCCTGCCCGTAGTCCCATCGGGCCCAGGTGCCGGCCAGGCAGTCGGCGTTGAGCTCGGTCGGCAACGCCCGCGTGCGTCCGGCCAGCACGCCGGTCTCCTGTTGCACGTTGTGCGCATATTCGTGGGCCACGACGTACGCGACCGCGAAGTCGCCGGCCGCCCGTCCGAAGCCCGCCTGCTGGCCCGGCAGCCCCTGCACCACACCGTCGTAGACCGCGCGGGCGAACGCCTGGCCGATGTAGATCGTGTCGTCGGCCGTGCAGTAGAACGCGGCGTCGTCGGCCGCCGGCGCGCCGCAGCCGGTGTCGATCGTGGCCCCGGGCGCGACCCAGACGTGCCGCACCGACGGCGCCGGGCGCCCGGCGGCGGCGAACGTCTGGTGCCAGTAGGTGTCGACGCTGGCGAACACGCCGTCGAGGAATGGGGCGATCGGTGCCGGCGCGGCGGCGCGCGCCGCGGGCGCGCCGCCGAGAAGGAGCAGGACGGCGAACATGCAGAGGGCGGTGCAGCTGTTCCGCACCCGGGAGACGAGCATCGGCCGACCGTAAATACCGCCGCTGGAGTACGGCAGTAGCGGAACTACGAGATCCGGCGGCGCCCCGCCGTACGTTTCGCCAACCGCGGGCGGCGAGCCGCCAGTCCGCGTTCAGCCGTCCGGCGCGGCGTGCAGCTCGCGGACCTTCATGCCGAGCGCCAGCAGGATGAGGTCGTCGACGTGCTGCGGGTCGCGCCCGCTGAGCTCCCGGATCCGGCGCAGGCGATAGACCACCGTGTTCGGATGGACCGTCAGGACGTCGGCCGTCCGGGTGAGGTTGAAGCGCGTCCGGACATACGCCGCGAGCGTGGCCAGCAGCTCGGACCCGTGCTCCCGGTCATAGTCGCTCAGCGGGCGCAGCATCGCGTCGAGGATGCGTTGCGCGTGGACGCTCGCCTGCAGCATGTGGTCGATGAGCAGTTCCTCGAGCCCCAGCGGCCGTCCGCGAATGCCGAGCCGGCAGGCCAGCGCCGCGGCGTCCCTCGCCTCGGCGTAGGCGGTGCCGATCGCCAGAAGCCCCGGATGGGACCCGCTCATTCCGATGTTGAGGTCGGCGGTGAGCGTCTGCGCGAGCTCGACGCACGCCTGACGGACGGCCTCCAGCTCTCCGGGTCCGGTCACCGGATAGAGCACCACGAGGTCGCCGTTGCGCATGCCGGTCAGCAGCGATCCCGACGATGCCGGCGGTTGGACACGGCTCCGGGTCGTCGCGACCATGCGGTCGAGCACGACGCGCGATGCCAGTGGCTCCTCCCGCCCGATCTCCCCGTGCATCTCGGCATCGCGCACCACCACGACGACGTAGCTCTCGGCCAGCGTGATGTGCAACGCCCGCGCCTGCGACTGGACGGCTGCAGTGTCGCCCTTGCCGGAGATGAGCGCATCGAGCAGGTCGCGACGCAGCAGGCCGCGATCGGTGGCCTCGTCGAGGTAGGCGTTCGTCGCCACCCGCGCGAGGACGTCCACCTGGCGCATCAGGCTGGAGGCGACCTGGATCGCCGCTTCCCGCTCGGCCGGCCGGTCGACGCGGGCGCTGTCGACCACCGCCTCCCAGAGCATCTCGCCCCACACCCGCGCGGCGTGCAGGAACCACTCGAGCGACACGCGGAAATGCACGCGGCGAGCGGCGGCCTCACGGATCACTCCGGCCCAGGCGCCGCTGATCGGCTCCCCGCCCCGCAGCGTCTCGACGAACGCGTCGATGTTCTCCAGCGTGAACGCGTACTGGTCGGCCGCGAGCGGGTCGTCGGGCGCCCGGTCGCCGTCCCCGGCGTCGGCGCCGAAGCGCTCGACCATCTGGCGCGCGAGCGGCTCACGGCGCTGCTCGATCCGCTTTGCGATCGTCAGCACCGCCTCGGCTTGAAGGCGGTACGCGGCGCCGAGCGACAGCCCTCGGGCCGCGCTCACGAGGCGGCTCGCACTGATCCCGGGCGCCTGGAGAGGCTACGAAGCGGAGGGGTGAACGTTCTGGTTTTCCCGCATGCCGGGCGTCTCTTGCCGGACTTACGGTGGGCCGGTCCCTCCCAACCACCGGGCACGGAGCCCGAGAGGAGCCTCGACGAATGCGGTCGCATTACCCGAAGAACAGCGGGCACCGGCGCCTGCCTGCCCACCGCGCGGACCGGACCCGACGGCGCACCCGGACGTGGCCGGCGCTGGTGTTCCTGATCCTGCTTGCGACGTTCGGCCTGGCCCCCACCGCAGGCGCCGCGTCGTGGCCAACGCTCCCGGTCCCGATCCCATGGCTCGCGAAGCCGTGGTGGTCCTATCTTCCGGGTCTCGGCGGCGTGACGACGCCGACCACCCCGCCCGGCGGGACCACCGGCTCGGGCTCGGGGTCCGGCACCCCGAGCAAGCTTCCCGGCAGCCCGTTCTCCGGCACCTTCACGACGTCGTCCGGGTCGCTGACCTACCAGGGGTACGTCCCCTCGACGTACAAGCCCGGGACGGCCGTGCCGCTGGTCGTCGCCCTGCACGGCTGCACGGAGACGGCGGATGTGTTCCGCCAGCTGACGCGCTGGGACGAGCTGGCCCAAGCCAAGGGCTTCATCGTCGTCTTCCCCCAGCAGAGCAAGGACGCCAACAGCATGAGCTGCTGGAACTTCTTCCAGGCGGCCCACATGAGCCGGGACGCCGGTGAGCCGGCCGCCATCGCCGGCGTCACCCGATGGGTGCAGCAGCACTACACGATCGACGCCCATCGGACCTTCGTCACCGGGCTGTCGGCCGGTGGCGCCATGAGCTCGGTCATGGCCGCGACCTACCCCGACCTCTACGCCGCCGCCGGCATCGGTTCGGGCTGCGAGTACGCGGCGACCGCCACCTGCGCGGGCTACAAGAGCGCGGATCCGCTCTCGGCCGGCCAGCAGGCCTACAAGGCCATGGGCAGGTACGCGAGGCCGATGCCGGTGATCCTGTTCGAAGGCGACCAGGACACCACGGTGCCGCCGGTCAACGCCCAGCAACTCGTCCAGCAGTGGCAGTACACCGACGACCTCGCCGACGACGGCGCCCACAACGGATCGATCCCCGTCCAGCCCACGAACGTGACCCAGGGCAGCGTCCCCGGCGGGCACTCCTACACCGTTACCGAGTATTCGGATGGCCAGAACAAGGAGCTGCTGCAGTCCTGGCTCGTCCACGGCATGGGCCACGCCTGGTCCGGCGGCTGCTCCTGCGAGCCGTACGCGGACCCGGCCGGCCCGGATGAGACCGGCGCGATGTACGCGTTCTTCATGGCTCACCCGATGCCCTGACACACGCCACTCCGAAGGACCCCAGTTCCGGGCGCCCGGCCGGCGACGCTGCCAGCCGGGCGCCTCGCTGTCTCTGTGACCGGCCATGGCGGGTCCGCTCGTCGCTCAGCTCTGTCGCTCGGCGAACTCGCGATAGGCGGCGAGGGCGCGCGGGGCCCACACCGTCCCCGGACCCCCGTTCATCAGGACGACCACCCCCATCGCCTCCGCGACTTCGTCCTCGGCCGCTTCCTGACGGGTGGCACCGAGCGCGTGCGCCGCGATGCAGCCGTCGCATTGCCTCGTGGCGGCGATCGCCAGCGCGATCAACTCCTTGACCTTGGCGGGCAGCGCGCCGTCCGTCATCACCGCCTGCTGCATGGTCATGTACGACTCCATGACGTCCGGGATGTCCTCCCGCAGACGCGCTGCCGGTTTCGTCAGATCCTTCCTCACGTCATGGGCGCTTGCCATCGTCGGTCCTCTCTTGGTGAGCCTCAGCCGGATCCTCGCAACCGGGCGGACCTCCAGCCAATGTCCCGGAGGCTGGGCGCTGCCGGTCAGGCGAGCAGCGGCACGGCCGCGGACGCGGTCACGACAAGCGACCTTCGAGCGCAGGCGTGAGGGGCGGCGCCACGGGCCGCGGCGCGAGTCGCGGACGCAGACGGGCGTAGGCGAGCAGTCCGCCGGTGGCCGGTATCCACAGCGCGATCGCGTGGTAGACGAGGACCGCCGCCGCGGCCGCCGCCGGCTCCGCGCCGTAGAGCAGCAGCGCGCCGACCAGACCGGCGTCGAGCACGCC
>JAXDHL010000434.1:0-2793 GCA_034664525.1 Solirubrobacteraceae bacterium | reverse complement strand
TCGAGGACACCGCCGTCGCGCCCGAGCACCTGCACGAGTACGTCGAGCGCTTCCAGGCGATCTTCGCCGCGCGCGGGCTCAAGGCCGGCTTCTACGGGCACTGCTCGGTCGGCTGCCTGCACATCCGCCCGTTCCTGGACCTCAGCCGGCCCGACCAGGTGGAGATGATGCTCGAGGTCGAGTCCGAGGTCGTCGACCTGGTGGCCGAGTTCGACGGGGTGAACTCGAGCGAGCACGGCGACGGGCGCATCCGCTCGCCGTTCAGCCCGCGGATCTTCGGCGACGAGCTCTACGGCGCGATGCGCTCGGTGAAGCGGCTCTTCGATCCCGAGGGCGTATTGAACCCGGGCGTGATGGTCGACGCCGAGCCGCTGCCGATCGGAATCCGCGACGCCGAGTACCCGCAGCCGAAGCCGCTCGTCACCCACTTCCAGTTCCCCGAAGGCAGCATGCACGCCGCCGCCGACCGCTGCCAGCGGATCGGCGCCTGCCGCAAGACCCACGCCGGCGTCATGTGCCCGTCCTACATGGCCACGCGCGAGGAGGAGCACGCGACGCGCGGTCGCGCCAACGCGCTCGTCAAGGCGCTCTCCGAGCCCGACCCCGGGGCGGCGCTGGGCGACGAGCGGCTCTACGAGATCCTCGACCTCTGCCTCGAATGCAAGGCGTGCAAGAGCGAGTGCCCGCTGTCGGTCGACATGGCGACGCTGAAGTCCGAGTTCCTCTCGCACCACAACGCGATCCACGGCACGCCGCTGCGTTCGCGGCTATTCGGCTCGATCCGGACGTTGAACAAGATCGGCTCGGCGACCGCACCGCTGTCCAACGCGCCGCTCCCGCGCCGGTTGATGGAGAAGATCACGGGGATCGACCGGCGGCGGCCGCTCCCGCGCTTCGAGCGCGAGACGCTGATCCGCTGGGCGGGGAAGCGGGCGCGGCGCTCGCCGCCTTCGCGCGGCGAGGTCGTCTTCCTCGCCGACTCGTTCACCACGTTCACCGAGCCGGGCGTCGGCCGGGCCGCGGTCGAATTGCTCGACGCGGCGGGCTACGACGTCCGGTTGGAGAGCGGCGGGTGCTGCGGGCGGGCGTCGATCTCCAAGGGACTGCTCGACGATGCCAAGGCCAAGGCCGAAGCGCTCAGCGAGCGGCTGGCCGGCGCCGCCACGATCACCAGCGTCGAGCCCTCATGCCTGCTGACGCTGCGCGAGGAGCACGTGCAGCTGATCGGCGACCGCGGCATCGCGGCGCGCACCAAGCTCGTCGAGGAGCTGCTCGTGGAGGCGATCGACGACGGGGCTCTGCGGTTGCAGGACCTCGGTCCGCGGCGCATCCTGTTTCACGGCCATTGTCATCAGAAGGCACTCGCCGGCACCGCCTCGACCGTCGCGCTGTTGCAGCGGATTCCCGGCGCCGAGGTGGTCGAGCTGGACGCCGGCTGCTGTGGCATGGCGGGCTCGTTCGGCTTCGAGGCCGAGCACTACGACCTATCGATGCGCATCGGCGGGATGCGCTTGTTCCCGGCGGTGAGGCAGGAGCCCGCGGCGACATTGATCGCCGCCACGGGCGTCTCGTGCCGCCAGCAGATCGCGCACGGGACAGGGCGCCCGGCGCGTCACCCCGTGCAGCTCGTAAGAGAGGCACTCATCGACTGAGGGAGAGCGTCGGATGAACCAGGAAGTCACATCGATCGTCGTCCTCGCGGCGATCTTCGCCATCGGCACCTTGCGGCCGATCAATATGGGCCTGCTCGGCATTACGGCGGCCTTCGTCGTGGGCCGATTGGTCGGAGTCAGCGAGGACGACATCTTCGCCGGCTTCCCGGGCGATCTGTTCATCATCCTGGTCGGCGTCACCTACCTGTTCGCGATCGCGAACAACAACGGCACCGTCGACTGGCTCGTGCACGCGGCGGTGCGCGGTGTGCGCGGGCGCGTCGCATTGATTCCCTGGGTGATGTTCGCCATCACCGCCCTGTTGACCGCGGTCGGCTCGGTCGTGCCCGCGGCGGTGGCGATCGTCGCCCCGATCGCGCTCGGCTTCGCCGTCCGCTACCGGATCAACCCCGTCCTGATGGGCCTGATGGTGGTCAACGGCGCGACCGCGGGCGGCTTCTCGCCGATCAGCATCTTCGGCTCGATCGTCAACGGCGTCGTCGACAAGAACCACCTCGCGGGCAACCCGACGCTGCTGTTTGTCTCGTCGCTGATCTTCAACACCGTGCTCAGCGTCGTCGTGTTCTTCCTGTTCGGCGGGCGTGACCTCTTTCAGCGGCGCGTCGATCCTGAGCCGCCCGCCGCCGAGCGCTTCACGCGCTCCGAGACCGAGAGCAGGCAGCCGGTGATCGGCGGCGGCGCGGTGGAGATGAGCGCCGAGGCGCCGCCGCTGGATCGCGACCGCATCCTCACGCTGATCGGCATCGGCGCGCTCGTCGTGATCGCGCTGACGCTCGATTGGGACGTCGGCTTCGTCGCCGTGACGATCGCGGTGATCCTCTCGCTGCTGATGCCGCACGCGACCAAGGGCGCTGCGGAGCGGGTCGCGTGGCCCACCGTGCTGCTGATCTGCTTCATCGGCGGCGCCGTGTCCGCGTTCGCCTCCACCACCGGCATCCTCGGCGCGCTGATCCCGCTCGCCGTCCCGTTCCTCGCCATGGGCGAGATCGGCGCGGTCGGCGTGATCATCGCGCTCTGCATCGCGTCCTCGGTCGTGGACTCGAGCCCGTTCTCGACCTCCGGCGCCCTGGTCGTCGCCAACTCACCCGACGACCGGCGCGACTTCGTCTACAAGAAGCTC
>JAXDHL010000433.1:0-6626 GCA_034664525.1 Solirubrobacteraceae bacterium | reverse complement strand
CTCCGGGGCCGCGCCCGGCCTGCCGGACCAATCGTCCTACAGCCCGAGCTTCTGGCAATCGGCTGCCAGCTTGCCCGCGCAGATCTGCGCCTTCGTCGGGTAATCGGGGTTCCCGAAGTACTGCTGGATGTTGTCCTTGGTGACCGGCACCGGCGTCTCGAACTGCGCCGGGATGGTCTTCTTGCCGTTGTTGATCTTGTCAGTCGTCGTCGGCGTCTGGCCCTTCAGCAGGGCGATCGCGATCTTGGCGGCCGCGTCGGCCTCCTTCTGGATCGCCTTGTAGACCGTCATGCACTGGTCGCCGGCGACGATGTTCTGCAGACCCTCGAGCGTCGCATCCTGACCGGTGACCGGGATCGGCTTGAGCTTGCGGGCCTTCACCGCCGAGATGACCGCGTTGGCGAGGCCGTCGTTGGCGGCGTCGACACCCTGGATCTTGTTGTTCGTCTTCTGCAGCATCTGCTCGAAGATGGTCAGCGCCTGCTGGTTGTCCCAGTCCGGCACGGACTGATCGGCGACCTTCTTGAGCTTGCCCGCCTTGTAGAGCGGGTTCAGCACCGAGTCGTAGCCGTTCTTGAACAGTGTTGCGTTGTTGTCGGTCGGCGAGCCGTTGAGCTCGGCGATCGACTGGCCGTTGAGGTTGCCGAGGCACTTGACCAGGCCCTGGCCCTGCAGCTTGCCGACCTGCGTGTTGTCGAACGACACGTAGTAGTCGGAGTCGCCGTTGAGCGTCAGCCGGTCGTAGTCGATGACCTTGACGCCGCGCGACTTGGCGTTGGCCGCGATCGCCGCGCCCGAGCCCGAGTCGAGGTTCACCAGGAGGAGCACCTTGGCGCCGTTGGTGATGTCCTGCTCGGCCTGCTGCTGCTGGGTCGACTTGTCGCCCTCGGCATTGGAGATGATCGCATCCACGCCGGCGGCGGCGAACGCCTTCTTGAGCAGTGGCCGGTCGACGGTCTCCCAACGCACCGAGGACTTCGTGTCGGGCAGCAGGACACCGACCTTGCCGCTCGACTTGCTGGATGACGACGAGCTCGAAGAGCTCGACGAGCTCGAGCTCGAGTTGCTCGAGCTACCACAACCGGCCACGACGCCCGCGAGCGCCATGGTGCCCACGGTCGCCAGTACGGCGAGCCTGCGGGGCTTGGGAACGTCGTTCAACACGGGGTTTTCCCTCCTCGTGATGGATTCGATGGACGCACGGTCCTGATCTGAGTCATCCGACCTCACCGGCCGCGGCGATCCGCGCCGCGACGGCCTGCTCGGAGTTGGCGATGGCCAGGGCGAGGGCGCCGAGCACATTCGCGCGGTCCCCCAATTCTCCGGCCACGACATCGAGTCCCGCGGTCGCGGCGGGCAGCGCCGCGCGCATGACGGCCTCGCGCAACGGGCCGAGCAGCAGCTCGCCGGCCGCGCTCAGGTCACCGCCCACGACGACCATCTCGGGGTTCAAGACATTGCACAGGTTGCCGACCACGAGGCCCACGACGCGGGCGGCGTCGGCGATCGCCCGGCGGCAGCCGAGGTCGCCGCCGGTCGCCAGCGCGACGAGTCGCTCCACGCTGGACACCTCGCCGCGGGTCTGAGAGACGAGGCGGATGATCGCGGGCA
The DNA here is from genome assembly GCA_034664525.1 of Solirubrobacteraceae bacterium. GTDB lineage: Bacteria > Actinomycetota > Thermoleophilia > Solirubrobacterales > Solirubrobacteraceae > DATLGB01. Next base: position 5,015 of record JAXDHL010000433.1, on the reverse strand, counting down.
CGGAGGCCACCGTCTCCAGGCAGCCGCGGTTGCCGCAGCGACACAGCATCCCCTGGTCGTCGACCGTGACGTGGCCGATCTCGCCGGCCACGCCGGCGGCCCCGCGGTAGGGGCGGCCGTCGACGATCAGCCCGGCGCCGATGCCCGAGGACATCTGCACGTAGACCGCGGTTCGCGCGGAGCGCCCGGCGCCGAGCGTCACCTCGGCCAGCGCGCCGAGGTTCGCGTCGTTGTCGATGTGGACCGGGACACCGAGCCGGCCGCCCAGCTCGGCGGCAGTGTCGACCCCCTGCCAGCCCGGCAGGATCGAGGAGTCATAGAGACGCCCGTGGGCCTGGTCCACCGGCCCGGCGAGGGCGACCCCGACGCCGAGCACGCGGTCGGCGTCCACGCCCGCCTCCGCCAGCGCCGCGCGCACCAGGTCGGCCGCCATGTCGAGCGCATGCGGCGCGTCATGGTCGACGTCGGTCTCGACGCTCGCCTCGGCGACGACGGTGCGCGACAGGTCCGAGACCGCGACCCGGACGTGGGTGTGGTCGAAGTCGACGCCGACGGCGATGCCGGCGGACGGGTCGAGGCGCAGCAGCACCGGCGGGCGACCCTGGCCGAGCGTTCGCGGCGGGTCGTCCTCGGGGCGCTCGATGATGAAGCCGCGGTCCTGGAGATCGGCGACGAGCGTCGAGATCGTCGAGCGGGACAGGCCGGTCACGCGGGCGATGTCGGCGCGACTCAGCGTCCCGTGGCGCCGCAGGGCGTCCACGACGCGCAAGCGGTTGAGCTCGCGCAGCGACTCGAGGGATCCGGACCCGACGGACATTGGTGCGGAACCTCGCAAAGTCGTCCGATCTTTGTCAAGGGCTCGCACGAAATCTCTCCGCAGAGGTTGAGTTTTGTGCAGGCCATGGCCACTAAGCGACGGTACGTAGCCGTCTGCGGGGCTTTCCTCGAAGTTCGCGGACCACGCTCTGCACCAGTGCCTCCGAGTCGTCGCGGCGCCCGTCGGTCACGGCGCCGACGATCCCGCGCTTGCGGGCGATCAGCTCGGCCATCGTCTCGTCGATCGTCTGGGCGGCCAGCAGGTACCAGGCGGTCACCGCGTCGTGCTGGCCGATCCGGTGGCAGCGGTCCTCGGCCTGGTCGTGCATCGCCGGGGTCCACTCGAGGTCGAGGAACGCGACGTTGGAGGCGCGGGTCAGCGTCACGCCCTGGCCGCCGACGCGCGTGGCGGCGATGATCAGCTGCGGGCCGCGCGGCTCCTGGAACGCGCGCACCGCGGCCTCGCGCTGGTTGAGCGTGTCGTCGCCGAGCAGGTGCAGCGCGTCCGGGAAGCGCTCGACGAGCCGCTGCTGGACCTCGCGGTTGCCGGAGAAGACGACCAGCGGCTCCTCGCTGGCGAGGAAGTCGTCGATCCAGGCCAGCGCCGCGCCGAGCTTGCCGCGCGCGGCCAGCCGCTTGAGCGTGTTGAGCTGGGCCAGGCGCTCGGCGCGCAGCGTGGCGGCGATCTTCGCGTCCAGCTCGCCGAGCTCGAGCGGCTGCTCGCGCAGCCAGGCGACGACGTCCTCCTCGGCGAGCCGGTACTCCTTCTCGTTGTCGAGCGCGACCGGGACGACGACCTGCGACTTCGCCGGCAGCTGGGGGAGGACCTCGGACTTCAGCCGCCGCACGAAGCAGCGCCGCCGCAGGTGCCAGTGGATGCGCTCCTCGGCGCCGGCGCCCTGGAAGCGGCGGGCGAAGCGCGCGCCCGAGCCGAAGTCCTCCAGGCGGCCGATGATCCGCAGCTGGGCGATCAGCTCCTCCGGGTGGTTCATGACCGGCGTGCCGGTGAGCGCCAGGCGCAGCGCATCGTCGGCCAGCGACCCGGCGAGCTTGCGCACCGCCTGCGTGCGCTTGGCGCGCGGGTTCTTGACGTAATGGCTCTCGTCGAGCACGAGCGCCTTCGGCTTGCGCAGTGCGAGCCGCGCGGCGTGCCCGTGGACGATCTCGTAGTTGAGGATCGTGATGTCGGCGGCGCCGATCGGGCGTCCCGTGCCGGAGACGAGCTCGAGGCTGCGGTGGGGCAGCCAGCGCTCGGCCTCGCGGCGCCAGTTGAGCTTCAGGCTGGCGGGCGTGACGATCACCGCCGGGTAGGCGTCGTCGGCCTCGAGCGCGGCCAGCGCCTCGATCGTCTTGCCGAGGCCCTGTTCGTCGGCGATGAACGCGCGCCGGGCCTCGAGGACGTAGCGCACCCCGGCGCGCTGGAACGGCTTGAGCTCGCCGCCGAGGCGGTCCTCGATCGCCAGCGGCGGCGCGTCCTTGGCGCGCGAGCGCCGCACGTCCCCGATCGCCCGCTCATGCTCGGAGCGCAGCTCCTGCAGCGCGAGCCAGGCGTTGTGGGCGACGTCGACGGAGAACGTCTTCAGATAGTGCTCGAGCGGCTCGAGCAGGTACGGGTCGACCGGCAGCGTGCGGCCGTGGGCCTCCGCCGCGGGCAGCGCGAGGAACGCGGGGACGGTGTCGGGGTCCCAGTTGACCTCGAGCCGGAAGCGCGGCTCGCCGACCGACTGCGCGAGCGTCAGCGTCGCCGGCGCCGGCTCGCGGTCCACCAGCAGCTGCTGGATGCAGCGCGTCGCGCGCGGGTCGGGCCGGGCGCCCGGCAGCTCGTCGAGCCCCTCGGCGACCGGCCGCGAGAACGGCAGCGTGAGCCTGCTCCCGCGCTCGATCGCCAGCGCGGCGAGGGCGTCGGGCAGCTCGCCGGCCACGGTCTCGAGCAGGAACGCGCCCGCGCCGTCGACGCGCCCGGCGCCGACGCGGCCGACCCAGCCGGTGACGGCGCGGGCGAGCCACAGCTCGACCTCGTCGGTGACCGTCAGCCAGTCGTGGCGCTCGAGCACGCCCTTGACGTACGGCGCCGTCGCCTCGGCCTTCGGCGCCCACCACTCGCGTGCCTCCCAGTCGAAGCGCCGCCCCGGGATCGCGCGCACGGCGTCCACGACATCGGGGCGGTAGGGGAAGGCGAAGACGACCGACTCGTGCCCGTAGCGGTCCTTGCGCAGCGTGACGTTCGGGGCGTCCTCGACCGCTCGCATCAGCGGCTGCGGACCTCCTCGACGAGCGCCGCGATCAGGCGCGACTCCTCGTCGGCCTCCGGGTGCCACTGCACCGCGAGGGCGAACCGGCTGCCGGTCGCCTCCATCGCCTCGGGCAGCTCATCGCCGTCCGCCCAGCCGGTGACGCGGAACGGCGCCGCGACCCGGTCGACCGCCTGGTGATGGTGGGACTTGACGGCGGGCCGCGCCTCACCGGCGGCGCGGGCGGCGAGCGAGGCCGGCTCGAGCGCGACCGCGTGGTCGGCGTACACGCCGGGCGTGTGGCGGTGGTCCTCGTGGCCGACCACCTCGGGCACGTGCTCGATCAGCGTGCCGCCCGCGGCGACGTTCATGACCTGCATGCCGCGGCAGATCCCGAGCAGCGGCAGGTCGCGCTCCAGCGCGCGCCGGGCGAGCGCCATCTCGAACGCATCGCGCTCGGGGTCCTGGCCGACGTCCACGCCGCCCGCCAGCACCAGCCCGTCGATGCGGTCGAGCACCTCGTCCGGGTGCTCGGTCGTCACCGGGTCCGGCGCCAGCAGCAGGGCGAGTGCGCCCGCGCGCTGGACGGCGCGCACGTAGTCGCGCGGCAGCAGCACCGCCTCCTGATCCCAGGGGCCGAAGCGCGCGCGCGACTGCGTCAGGCAGAGACCGATCGTGGGGCGCCTGGACATCCCACGAAGCCTACGCTGCTGTCCTGATGCCGACCGCGGACGTGACCGCTCGCCCGGAGGGCGCGAACACGGCACAGCAGCGCACCGCCCTGTTGTCGGTCGTCGCCGCCGTGGTGCTGGTCACGATCAAGCTCGGGGCCGGCCTGGCCTCCGGCTCGCTCGGCCTGATCGCCGAGGCGCTGCACTCCGGCACCGACCTCGTCGCCGCGCTGCTCACCCTGTTCGCCGTGCGGGTGGCCGTCCGCCCGCCCGATCGCGAGCATCCGTTCGGGCACGGGAAGGCCGAGCACCTTGCCGCGCTCGGCGAGGCCGGCTTCCTGGGGCTGGCGTCGGTCTACATCGGTGGGCGCTCGCTGGAGCGGCTGATCTCGGGCAACGCCGGCCACGTGGACGCCGCCTGGTACGCGCTCGCGGTGCTCGTCGTGGTGATCGCGATCGACGCCACCCGCGCCAGCGTCTCGTGGCGCGCGTCGAAGGCGCTGGACTCGCCGGCGCTGGCGTCCAACGCGCTGCACTTCGCCAGCGACCTGGTCGGATCGGTCGCCGTCCTGTGCGGCCTGATCGCCGTGCGCGCCGGCTATCCGGAGGCCGACGCGATCGCCGCGCTCGTCGTCGCCGTGCTCGTGATCGTCGCCGCCCTGCGGCTCGCCCGCCGCAACGTCGAGGTGCTGATGGACCGCGCGCCCGACGCCGCCGCCGAGGCCGCCCGGCAGGCGATCGCGCGCGACGAGCCGACGGTCGACCTGCGCCGCCTGCGGGTGCGCGAGGCGGCGGGCGCCTACTTCGTCGACGCCGTCGTCGGGGTGCGGCCGGACGCCGCGGTCGCCCAGGGGCACGCGCTGGCCGACGCGGTCGAGGCGTCGGTGCGCAAGGCGCTCCCGCGGTCGGACGTCGTCGTGCACGTCGAGCCGGGTCGCGCCGGCGGCGTCCGCGAGCGCGTCAACGCGGCTGCGCTGGGGGTACTCGGGGTGCGCGAGGTGCACAACGTGCGCGTGATGGAGGTCGACGGCGCGCCCGAGGTGTCGCTGCACCTCAAGCTGCCGGCGCGGCTGCCGCTCGAGCAGGCGCACGCGATCGCCAGCTCGGTCGAGGCGGCGATCCGCGCTGCGGTGCCCGAGCTCTCCGATGTCCACACCCACATCGAGCCGCTGTCGGACATCCGCGGCGGCCAACTGCTCCATGACGGCGACGTGGCCGGCGAGCACGACGTGATCGCCGCGGTCGTGCGCGAGCTCACCGGGAACGACCCCGAGGACCTGCGGCTGCGGCGCGGGCC
>JAXDHL010000432.1:0-2755 GCA_034664525.1 Solirubrobacteraceae bacterium | reverse complement strand
TGGCCGACTTCGAGCGTCCCGCGCTGCTGTTCAGCGGCGGGAAGGACTCGATCGTGCTGCTGCGCCTCGCCGAGAAGGCCTTCCGGCCCGGCCGCTTCCCGTTCCCGGTCATGCACGTCGACACGGGCCACAACTTCCCGGAGGTCGTCGAGTTCCGCGACCGGCGGGTCGCCGAGCTCGGCGAGCGCCTGATCGTCGGCTCCGTGCAGGAGTCGATCGACAAGGGCACCGCGGTCGACGAGACCGGCCCGCGCGCCTCGCGCAACCGATTGCAGACGACGACCCTGCTCGACGCGATCGAGGAGCACTCGTTCGACGCCCTGTTCGGCGGCGCCCGCCGCGACGAGGAGCGCGCACGCGCCAAGGAGCGCATGCTCTCGTTCCGCGACGACTTCGGCCAATGGGACCCGCGCGCCCAGCGGCCGGAGCTCTGGAACCTCTACAACGGGCGCATCCGCAAGGGCGAGCACGTGCGGGCGTTCCCGCTGTCGAACTGGACCGAGCTCGACGTCTGGCAGTACATCGCGCAGGAGGGGCTCGAGCTGCCGCCGATCTACTTCGCCCACGAGCGCGAGGTCTTCGAGCGCGACGGCATGCTCTACGCGGTCTCGGAGTTCGTCGAGCTGTCCGACGGCGAGCAGCCGTTCAGCGAATGGGTGCGCTACCGCACCGTCGGCGACCTGACGATCACCGGCGCCGTGCGCTCGAAGGCAACCTCGCTCGAGGCGGTCGTGGCCGAGATCGCCGCCACCCGCGTGACCGAGCGCGGCGAGACCCGCGCCGACGACCGGGTCACCGAGGCCGCCATGGAAGACCGCAAACGCGAAGGGTATTTCTAGTGGAGCCGTTGCACGCCACCGCGAGCGCCACCGGCGGGCTCGTCCGGCTCGTCACCGCCGGCTCGGTCGACGACGGCAAGTCGACCCTGATCGGCCGGCTGCTCTACGACTCCAAGGAGATCCTGGCCGACCAGCTCGCGCACATCGCCGACGTGAGCGCGCGCCGCGGCCTGGACACGATCGACCTCGCGCTGCTGACCGACGGCCTGCGCTCGGAGCGCGAGCAGGGCATCACGATCGACGTCGCCTACCGCTACTTCCAGACGGCGCGACGCAAGTTCATCCTGGCCGACTGTCCCGGCCATGTGCAGTACACGCGCAACATGGTCACGGGCGCCTCGACCGCCGACGTGGCGATCGTGCTCGTGGACGCGCGCCAGGGCCCGACCGAGCAGTCGCGCCGCCACACGTTCCTGGCGTCGCTGCTCGGCATCCGGCACGTGGTGTTCGCGGTCAACAAGATGGACCTCGTCGACTGGGACGAGGCCCGCTACGACGCGATCGTCGACGAGCTGACGGACTTCTCCGCCCGGCTGGAGATCGTCGACGCCACGTTCATCCCGATCTCGGCGCTGCACGGCGACAACGTGGTCGACCGGGGCGCCAACTCCGACTGGTACGGCGGGCCGCCGCTGCTGTGGCTCCTCGAGCACCTGCACGTCGCCTCGGACCGCAACCTGCGCGACGTACGCTTCCCGGTCCAGTACGTGATCCGCCCGCAGACCGACGAGCACCACGACTACCGCGGCTACGCGGGCCAGGTCGCGGGCGGCGTGCTGCGGGCCGGTGACGAGGTGCTCGTGCTGCCGAGCGGCCGCTCCTCGCGGATCGCGCGGATCGAGACGTTCGACGGCGAGGTCGCCGAGGCGTTCCCGCCGATGTCGGTGACCGTCCACCTCGAGGACGACCTCGACGTCTCGCGCGGCGACCTGATCTGCCGCCCCAACAACCATCCGCAGCCGACGCGCCGCTTCGACGCGACGATCTGCTGGATGACCGAGCAGCCGCTGCGGCCGGGCGCGCGGCTGGCGATCAAGCAGACGACCCGCAGCGCACGGGTGATCGTCGACGAGCTGCGCTACCGGCTCGACGTCAACACGCTGCACCGCGATCTCGAGGCGACCGAGCTCGGCCTCAACGACATCGGCCGGGTGACGCTGAAGACCAGCGCGCCGCTGATCGTCGACCCCTACCGCCGAAACCGCGCCACCGGCTCGTTCATCCTCGTCGACGAGCACGGCAACGACACGGTGGCGGGCGGCATGGTCATCGAGGCGGACCCCGAGTGACGGGCGAGCGCCGGCGCAGCGAGGGCGTCGTCTGGGAGCGCGAGGCGCTGACCCGCGAGCGCCGCTTCGAGCTGCTGGGCCGCCGCGGCGCGACGGTCTGGTTCACCGGCCTGCCGGCTTCGGGCAAGTCGACGCTGGCCGCCGGCCTCACCGTCCGGCTGGTCGAGGCCGGGGTGGCCGCCTACCGGCTCGACGGCGACAACCTGCGCCACGGGTTGTGCGGCGACCTCGGCTTCGACGTCGCTTCGCGCGAGGAGAACGTGCGCCGCGCCGCCGAGGTCGCGCGGCTGATGGCCGACGCCGGGACGGTGGTCGTCGTCTCGCTCGTCTCGCCGTATCTGCAGGCGCGCGCCCGCGCCCGCGACCTGCACGAGTCCGACGGCCTCCCGTTCGTCGAGGTGTGGGTCTCGACGCCGCTCGAGGAGTGCGAGCGCCGCGACCCGAAGGGCCTGTACGCCCGTGCCCGCCGTGGCGAGGTGCAGCACATGACCGGGATCGACGACGTCTACGAGCCGCCGGAGCACCCGGAGATCGAGATCGCCAGGGACGAGAACGCGGTCGACGGGGTCGAGCGGGTGATCGGCGCGCTCGCCCAGCGCGGCGTCATCCTGCCGGCGGTGCCGTCCT
>JAXDHL010000431.1:0-2944 GCA_034664525.1 Solirubrobacteraceae bacterium | reverse complement strand
GCGGAGCCGGGCGCACCCGCGCCGTCTCCGACGCCCGCCTCGGCCGCCACGCCGGCGCCGTCGGCCGCCCCGGACGAGGTGGTGCCGGCGCCGACCCCGGAGAGCGCGCCGGACGGTCGCGCCGAGCAGCCGACGCCTGAGCCGACGCCCTAGCCCCGCGTTGGCCCTCTCCTTCGACGAGTTCCTGGCGGTCGACATGCGGGTCGGCCGCGTGCTCGAGGTCGAGGAGTTCCCGGAGGCGCGCAAGCCGGCCTGGAAGCTGGCGATCGACTTCGGCCCGGAGATCGGCGTCAAGCGCTCGTCGGCGCAGGTCACCAACTATTCGCGCGAGCAGCTCGAGGGACGGCTCGTGGTGGCCGTCGTGAACTTCCCGCCCCGGCAGATCGGCCCGTTCATGTCCGAGGTGCTGTGCCTCGGCGCGACCGACGAGGCCGGCGACATCATCCTGCTGCGCCCGGAGTCCGACGTGCCGCCGGGCGCGCGCATCCACTAGCCGCCGCGCTCGACGCGGACGATCGCGGTCATGTCCGGGTTGAGGTCGGGCGAGAGCACCTCGAGCGATCCCGGCGGCAGGCCCTGGACGTCCACGGCGGCCGCGTTGCCCGCGGGCACGCTGACCCGGCCGACCGCGCTGCCGTCCCCGCCCGACTGGACGATCACGACCTGCAGCTCGCGGTCGAGCGTGTTGTGGACCGTGAAGCGCAGGGGCAGGAAGGCGGCGACGTGGTCGATGCCGGCGCGGATGCGGTCGGCCGACACCGTGACGTCCACCGGGACGCGGATGCCCTCCTCGTCGCCGGCCTGGGCGCCGCCGGTGCCCGCGCCGGACGTCGCGGTCGGCGTCACGGTGGCGGTCGCGGTTGCGGTGGGGGTCGGCGTCGCGGTCATGGTGGGCGCGGCCGTCGGCGTCGCGGTCGCGGTGGCCGCCGCGGTCGGCGCCGGCGTCCGGGCGGACGCGGTGTCCTTCGACGGCGAGCCGCCGCAGCCGGCGATCGCGAGGACCACGAGGCTTGTAGCAAAGGTGTCAAGCAGGCGGATTTTCATGCCGATACCCGGGACTACGAGATGGACCGCGTGTTTCCCTTCTCGACCGCATCATGTCGCCCGAGCTCATCCTCAAGCCCGTGTACTACGACGCCGCCAGGCGGCGCCTGTGGATCTACGGCCAGCGCTGCCATCACGGCGCCACGGGCGCGCTCCTGGCGGCTGCCGGCACGGCCGGCCTCGCCGCGCTGAAGGCGCCGCGACTGGCCGCGCTCGTCGCCGCCGGCAGCGCGCTGATGGTCCACGACTGGCAGGACCGGTCGGTCTGGTTCCAGCGCGGCTGGCAGAACCAGCCCTAGCCACCGATGTCGAACATCGCCTCCAGGTCGTGCTGCGAGAAGACCTCGAACGCGACCATTGTGTGGGTGCGCTTGATGCCCGGCACCTGGGTCAGGTGATGCTGGATGACCTCGGCCACGGCGTCGGCCGTGCGCACGCGCACGATCACGAGGAAGTCCCACTCGCCGGTGACCGAATAGGCCTCCGCCACCCCCTCGACGTCGGCGAGGGCGCCGCCCAGCGTGGGCAGCGCCGACCGCTCGGCCTCGATCAGGACGATCGCGTGGGTCACGCCGTCAGACGCTGTGGGTCTCGCCCGGCGCCAGGACGACGCACGACGCGCCCGTGGAGCCCTCGACGTCGGACTTGAACGCCTCGGCGTCCGTCTCGATCGGCGGGAATGTGTCGTAGTGGCACGGGATGACCGTCCCGGCGCCGACGAGCTCCGCGGCGGCGACCCCGTCGTGGCGGTCCATCGTGTAATGGCCGCCGATGCACATGAGCGCCACGTCGATCTGGTCGCGCTTCGCCGGCAGCGCCAGGTCGGAGAAGAGCGCGGTGTCGCCGAGGTGGTAGACGGTCGTGCCGCCGAGGTTGATCACGAGGCCCGCCGGCGTGTGCGCGGTGCCGTTCGGCGAGACCGCGGTGTGCCACGCCGGCGTCAGCCGAACCCAGCCGCCCTCGAACTCGACCGTGCCGCCGATGTTCGGGTCCGCCACGTTCTCGACGCCGCTGTCTGAGAGCTCGTTCGCCAGCTCGACGATCGCGACCGTCTGCGCCCCGGTGCGCTTGGCGATGTCGACCGTGTCGCCGATGTGGTCGGCGTGTCCGTGCGTGAGGAAGATGTGAGTGGGGTCGACGTCGCCCGCCTCGACGGCGGCCTTGGGGTTCCCGGTGAGGAAGGGGTCGACGAGCACGCGCGTGTCGCCCTCGGTCAGCTCGAAGCACGCGTGGCCAAGAAAGCGGATCTCCATCAGTTGCCTTTCATCTCGAGTTCACGGGCCAGTTCCCACCCTACGGCGACTCCGATCAGCATGCCCAGCCGGGTCTCCTCCGCGAGCAGGGTGCGCACGCGGCGCACCCGCTCCGCCATGTCCTCCTCACGGGCGGCGGACGTGACCTCGCCCTCGCGCAGCTGCGCGAACGAGCCGTCGACCTCCAGCGCGTTGTAGAGCACGTGCTGGAGCTGCGGCGCGATCCGGGCGACGCGCGCCTCCGCCTCGCGGAAGCGGTCGGGCTGGGTGAGGGCTTCGAGTGCCGCGTCCAACTCCTCGTCGGTAAACGGGCGCTCGGGCACGGCGGCGGATAATAGGCCGATGGCCTCGCCCCGGCTGACCGCGCTCTCCCACGGCGCAGGGTGCGCGTGCAAGCTCCCGCCGGGCACGCTCCACCCGCTCCTCGCGGACCTGCCGCGCGCGCACGACGAGCGCCTGCTGGTGGGCTTCGAAACCGCCGACGACGCGGCGGCGTACCGGGTCGCGCCCGACCTCGCGGTGGTCACGACGGCCGACTTCTTCACGCCGATCGTCGACGACCCGTACTCGTTCGGGCAGATCGCCGCCGCCAACGCGCTCTCCGACGTGTATGCGATGGGCGCGCGGCCGGTGACCGCGCTCAACCT
>JAXDHL010000430.1:0-2518 GCA_034664525.1 Solirubrobacteraceae bacterium | reverse complement strand
ACCCGTCCGAGACCGACGCCGGCGCCGAACGCCAGAAGCGCCGCGAGGCCGATCGGGACCGCCAGCGATGTCCCGCCGCCGTCGCTCGCCGCCGGCCGTGACGACCCGGCTCGCCGCGGCGCGGGTGACGCGGCACCCTCGGTCGCCGCTTCGGACGGCGTCGCGGTCGCGGGCGCATCCTTCGGCGCGAGCGGGTACGCCTCCCACAGCTCCTTCGGCGAAGGCGAGGCCGTGGCGGCCGCGTCCTGCGCCCGCGCCGCAGGGGCCCCCGGCAGTAACGCCGCAAGCCCTACGACCACCAAAAAGGTCCGCGCTCTTACAGTCAGGTGTTCAGCCTAACGGGATTGCATGATCCCGTCACGCCACATGTCGCATTCCTACTCGACCGGTTCGGGAGCCTTGATCTCGCGCTTGAGGATCTTGCCGGTCGGCCCCTTGGGCAGCTCGTCCGAGAACCAGATCCGGCGCGGGTACTTGTACGCGGCGACACGCTCTCTGGCGTACGCACGGAGATCGTCGGCGGATGCCTCGGCCCCGGACTTCAGTACGACGACCGCGGCGACCTCCTCCCCGAGCGAGTCGTCCGGCACGCCGACGACCGCGACCTCGCTCACCGCCGGGTGCTCGTAGAGCACTTCCTCGATCTCGCGCGGGTACACGTTGTAGCCGCCGCGGATGATCATGTCCTTCTTGCGGTCGACGATGAAGAAGTACCCGTCCTCGTCCACCGTCGCCATGTCGCCCGTGGCGAACCAGCCGTCGCGCATGACGTCCGCGGTCGCGTCGTCACGCCCCCAGTAGCCCTTCATCACGTTGTGGCCGCGGATGACGATCTCGCCTACGCCGCCCTGCTCGACGTCGCCCCCGTCGTCGTCGACGAGCTTCATCTCGACGCCCTGGATCGGGGTGCCGATCGAACCCGCCTTGCGCTCACGATCCGGGTGGTTGAAGGACGCCACGGGCGAGGTCTCGCTCAGCCCGTAGCCCTCGAGAATGATGCAGTCGAACGCCTGCTCGAAGGTCTTCATGACCTCGACCGGCATCGCCGACCCGCCGCTCACGCACACCCGCAGCGACGATGTGTCCGCGTCCTCGTGGCCGGGCGCGTTGAGCATGGCGTGGTACATCGTCGGCACGCCCTCGAGCACCGTCACGTCGTCGCGGGCGATGATCTCGAGCGCCTTCTTCGGATCAAAACGGGGGATCAGCGTCAGGCACGCGCCCGTGGCCACCGCGGCGTTGAGCCCGCACGTCTGCCCGAAGGAGTGAAACAGCGGCAGCGCGCCGAGGATCACGTCCTGCTCGGTGATCCCGATCAGCGTCCGCGCCGTGACGGTGCAGTTCTCGCGCAGGTTGTCGTGCGTGAGCTCGGCGCCCTTCGGCGTGCCCGTGGTGCCGCTCGTGTACAGGATCACGGCGGTGTCGGACCCCTCACGCGGCTCATCCTCCTCCGCCCGCGGCGCGGCCATCACGAGCTGCTCGAACTCACCCGGCTCGACCAGGATCAGCTCGGCGCCCGCCTCTGACGCACCCGCCTCGGCCGCCTCGGCGAACCCATGCCACGCGAACACCGCCTTCGCCCCGGAGTCCTTGAGGTAGAACGTGACCTCGCGGCCCTTGAGCAGCACGTTCATCGGCACGACGACGCCACCCGCCCGCAGCACGCCGTAGTAGACGGCGCCGAAGTACGGGACGTTGGGCAGCATGATCCCGACGCGGTCGCCCGGCTCGACGCCCTTCTCCTTCAGCAGCCCCGCGACCCGCGTGGCGGCCTCGTTGAGCACGGCGTAGTTGAGGACGGAGTCGTCGAGCTTGAGGGCCGGACGGTCGGCGTGCTCCGCCGCCGTCGCCGTCAGCAGCTGGGCGAGGCTGTTGGACATGATCGCGACCCTATCGTCAGGAGAACGGCTTGGCCGCCATGACGAAGATCGTCACCAGCACCACGGCGCCCAGGAAGCTCTCCGCCGCCATATAGCGCCGGTAGACCGTGGCGTACTCGGCCGACGACGGCTCCAGCGCGGCCAGCCGCTTGACGGCGGGCACGACGACGGCACCGCCCACGACGGCGATGATCGCCACCGCGGCGACGCCGACCGACACGAACGGATCGCCCCAGCGGTGCCCGTCGCTCGCCAGGTAGATGCCGAAGGCGAGCAGCAGCACGGTGAACGGACCGGTGAGCACGTTGTTGAGCCGATACTGGGCGGCGTGGAGGCCGGGCAGCGCCTCGGGATTCCTGCGGCGGACGTACGGGACGAGCAGCGGCGCGCTGAGCGGGAGGCCATACGCCGCGACGACCGCGATGATGTGCAGCGCGACGACGACGGTGTAGGTGGTCACCGTCACAGGATGCACCCCCGCCCCCCTGGAGAACTCCCCTGACTTTTGCGCTGCTCGAACGTGAGGACGAGCGCGCCGCGCTCGCGGCGGCGCTGGACGGGTCGGGCAGCTGCGTCCTCGTGAGCGGGCCCGCGGGGATCGGCAAGACCGCGCTGCTGGACGAGGCCCGCGCGCAGGC
>JAXDHL010000429.1:0-3157 GCA_034664525.1 Solirubrobacteraceae bacterium | reverse complement strand
CCACCGTGATCTGGTCGCCGTCCTTGAGCGCGCTCCACTCGACCCGGCGGCCGTTGACGAACACGCCGTTGAGCGAGCGGTCGTCGAGGACGCGTACGCCGGCCTCCTCGTTGGCCACCAGGGCATGACGGCGGGAGACGGTGGCGTCGTCGAAGCGGATGTCGGCGGCCAGCGAGCGGCCGACCCGCGTCCATTCCCGGCTTACGGGGCACACGACGATGCGCCCGTCCTGCTCGAAAGCCAGGTAGCGGCCGGGGCGGGCTGGATCCAACCCCGCTCTCGCTTCTTCCAGCCACGCCGGGGGCTCGGGCCTGGACGCCCCGCCTGACATGCCGATCGCGCCCGCACCGATACCCGGCAGGGTGCCGGTGGTCTCGGCGTCATTGTCGAATCGTGGGTCCCTCAAGACAGCTTCCTCCCGTGGTCCGACCGACCCCTCCGCTCAGGAAGCATAAAGCTCTGAGGCTGGGGCCGCGACCCCAATTGGTTGGAGCCTTGCACCGGCAGGGGTGAACATTCCCGCGCCGAATTCCGGACTCATGCCCCACGTCTCGGTTCTGAAACCCATCGGGCCCCCCGAGCTTTCTTTTGTGCGGTCGAGCATGCGTGCCCTGGCGGGCACTCGCCACGGGTGTTTGCACTGCCGCCGCACCCCGCTGGTGGGTGAGACGGTGTTCTTCTACGGCGAGCGGATGGTCTGCGAGCTGTGCCGGCCGCTGCGCCGCGACCGCCCGACGCGCGACGAGGTCGTTCACTCATCCGAGTACGAGCTGACGGTCAAGCGCCGCTTCGCCGCGTAGGGGCCCGCACAGGAATTACTGACGCGTTTGGGCGCCGCCTCGCGGCGCCAGACGCCACCCGCGATGCTCAACGGGCTGGCGCCCGCCTGCGCTCGCGTGCGGCGCCTGGCATCCACGATGCGGACCCCAAACCCGCCACTAATTCCTCTACGGACCCCAGGCCACTATTCTGCGGGGCCGAATGGACCCCGTGACCGCGCACGTCCTGATCGATCGGCCTCGTGAGGAGGTCTTCGACTACCTGGCCGACATCGCCAACCACCCGGAGTTCTCCGACCACTACCTGACCGAGTGGCGGCTGACCCGGGTCGAGTCCGTCGGTCGCGGCGCCGGTGCGCGGTTCAAGATCGATGCGCCGCTGGACCGCTTCGCGTACGGGGACATGACCTTCATCGAGGTCGAGCGCCCCTATCGGATCGTCGCCGCGGGACGCTCCGGGAAGTTCAACCGCAACAAGACGTGGACGACCTGGACGCTCGAGCCGTCCGGGCACGCGACGCGGGTCGAGGTGTCAACCGAGTCCGAGCCCGCGCTGCCGACCGACAAGCTGATGGAGGCCGTCTCGCGGCGCCGCGGCTGGACCAAGCGCGGCCTGCGCAAGGGGCTGCGCCGCATGCAGTCGATCCTCGAAGAGGACATCGACCGCGGTAAGCGCGCGACCGTGGGCGGGTTGTAACCTCCGCCGCCCATGCTGCGCAAGCTCGTATTCCTCGCCGCCTTTGCCGTGGCCTTCGCAGGCTGCGGGAACAAGACGGAGCTCACCACCGTCGCCGACACCGAGGGCATCTACGTGGACGTCGGTGGCCTGACCTACCAGGTTCAGCTCTCGCGCTTCCTCAATCCCGGCGACGTCGAGGACAAGCAGTACCTGCAGGGCCTCCCCGAGGGCGTCCCGGCCCAGTTGCCCGGTGACGAGATCTGGTTCGGCGTGTGGATGCGGGTCAAGAACTACTCCGACCCCGCGCTGACGCCGACGAACGACTTCGTCATCACCGACACCGAGGAGAACGAGTACCGGCCGGTTCCGCTCGACAGCGCGACGAACCCGTTCGTCTACGAGCCGATCCTGCTGCAGCACGCGCAGGTGCTCCCGACGCCGGACACGGCCGCGGCCAGCGGCCCGATCCAGGGCTCGTTGATCCTGTTCCGCCTGAAGACCGACTCTCTGCAGAACCGCCCGCTCACGCTCGCGATCGAGCAGAACGGCGCGGAATCCGGCGAAGTCGACCTCGACCTCTAGGTTCCTAGTGCGCTAGCGCCGCTTTGAGGACGAGTCCGGCGGCGGGCGCGGCGGTGTCCCCGCCCGTGCCCTGGCCGACGAGCAGCACCGCGACGGCCACGCTCGGCTTGCTGTAGGGCGCGAACGCGGTGAACCAGGCGTCGGTGTCGGTCAGGTCCTCCTCCGGCGGCGGCGCGTTCGGATCGGCGAGCTCGGGCGGCGGCTCCTCCCTGACCGTAGTGCGTAGTTCTGCGGTGCCGGTCTTGCCGGAGACCTTAATGCCCGGCAGCGCCGCCGCGCCCCCCGTCCCGTCGGTCACGACGGTCCGCATGTAGCTCTTGATCGTGCGGGCGATCGAGACGCTCGTCGCGCGCACCCGCTCGGCGTCGGCGCCCTTGAGCAGCGTGGGGTGGGGGCGCACGCCGTCGGCGCCGATCGTCGCCGCGATGAGCGCCATCTGCAGCGGCGTGGCCAGGACCTTGCCCTGGCCGATGGCGGACGAGCCGACGGCCAGGTCGTCGCCGATCTCAGCCGCGGCGGGGATCGTGGAACGCGCCGCGCCCGTCAGCGTCGGCTGCTCGTTGAAGCCGAACTTCTCGGCCGTCGCCACGAGCCTTTCCGCGCCGAGCTTGGCGCCCAGCGGGGCGAACACGGAATTGCAGGAGTGCGCGAAGGAGATCCGCAGCGAGCCGCCGCAGGACTCGCCGTTGGCGTTCTGGATGTCGACGCCCTCGATCGTCGCCGCGTTCTGGACCGGGAAGGTCGCGCTGCGCTTGGTGACCTTGTGCTGCAGGACGCCGGCCAGGGTCACGATCTTGAAGGTCGAGCCGGGCGGCTGGGGCGCCGACACCGCGAGCCCCGCGAGGGCGAGCACGGCTCCGTCGCGTGGGCGGATCACCGCCACGCCGCCCTGCCGGTTCCCGAGTGCCGACTGCGCCGCGCGCGTGAGCCCGAGCTGGATCGTGGAGTGCACGGAGTGCCCGCGGCGCGCCTTGACCTTGCGGATCACCCGGTCGCCGAAGCGCAGCGTCGACGACGGGCGGCCGGCGAGGCGGTCGTCGTAGATGCGCTCGAGCCCGGTCGCCGGGTCGCCGCCTGACGGCGGCACGCCCGCGATGCCTGCGCCGATCGGATCGTC
>JAXDHL010000428.1:0-2907 GCA_034664525.1 Solirubrobacteraceae bacterium | reverse complement strand
CATCGCGGGCCACGACGAACGTGTGCTGCGGGTCCCACGTCAGCAGGACCTCCTGGCCGACGCCCAGGGCGCGCGGCTGCTGGCCGTCGCGGGTGGGGGCGTAGACCGTCAGCTCCTCCCCGCCGGGGGCGGTGACGATGTACTGGATCGAGACGCCGAGGAACGAGGCGACGGTCACGATGCCGCGCAGCGCGTTGTGGCCGGCCGGCGTGCCGTCGGCCACCGGCACCAGCTCGATCTTCTCGGGGCGCACGCCGATGCGGACCGCGTCGCCCGCGCCTTCGGCCAGCCGGTCGCACGGGACGCTGATGGTCCCGTCGGGCGTCTCGACCGTCGCGATGTCGGTCCCGCGGCTGAGCACCTTGCCGTCGACGAGGTTCGAGACGCCGAGGAAGTTCGCGACGAACGCCGTGTTCGGGCGCTCGTAGAGCTCTTCGGCGCTGCCGGCCTGCTCGATGCGGCCCTTGTTCATGACCGCGATCGTGTCGGCCATCGACATGGCCTCCTCCTGGTCATGGGTCACGTGCACGAACGTGATCCCGACCTCGCGCTGGATGCGCTTGAGCTGGAGCTGCAGCTGCTTGCGCAGGCGCAGGTCCAGCGCCCCGAGCGGCTCGTCGAGGAGCAGGGCCCGCGGCCGGTTGACCAGCGCCCGCGCCAGGGCGACGCGCTGCTGCTGACCGCCGGAGAGCTGCGCCGGGCGCCGCTTGGCCAGCGGGCCCAGCTGCACCATGTCCAGCGTCTCGGCGACGCGCCGCTTGACCTCGTCCTTGCCCACCTTGCGGCGCTCGAGGCCGAAGGCGACGTTGCGCTCCACGCTGAGGTGCGGAAACAGCGCGTAGGACTGAAAGACCGTGTTGACGTCGCGCTTGTAGGGCGGCAGGTCGGTGACCTTCTCGCCCCCCAGGTAGACGATCCCCGCGGACGGGTCCTCGAAGCCGCCGATCATGCGCAGCGTCGTCGTCTTGCCGCAGCCCGACGGGCCGAGCAGCGCGTAGAACGCCCCGCGCTCGATCGAAAGCGTCAGGTCGTCGACGGCGACGGCGTCGCCGAAGCGCTTGGTGACCCGCTCCAGATGGATGTCTGCGGCAGGCGATGCGCCAGCATCGATCCGCTCCCCTTCGGGAGTCGCGGTCGGTGTCCCCTCCATGTGCCCCTCCTGTGTGGCTTGCACCGCTGCGGCCAACCCTAGGCAGAGCTGCGGACGCCCGTCAACGGGCTTTCCGCCTCCTAGGTGTACGGCGAGGCACCAGCGTTGGCCTCAGCGGCGTAGACGATCGCCACTATGGCACGCTCGTTCCGACACTGGGTACCTTGCAGGCGTGCCCCCGCGCAGCACCGGTCTCGCCGGCGCCGATGCCCAGGACGACTTCCTGCGCGCGCGACGCCGCTTGGCGCTCTCGCGCCTGCGCCGCTGGCTGCGGCGCGAGCCCGGCGACGTGGACCACATCCTGCCCTTCGAGGAGGTCGTCTCCGCCCTCGGCCGCCTGCAGGAGCGCGACACCGGTCAGCAGGTCGTCCCGCTGGACGCGATCGTCGGCACCGTGGACCGCACCCGCGGCTTCGACCGCCACTTCCGCCCCACCACGCCGCAGGTGCGCGCGCGGTGGGAGCGCATCGCGGCCGCGATGCGCCGTGGCGAGCCGATGCCGCCCGTCGACCTGTACAAGATCGGCGAGGTCTACTTCGTCAAGGACGGCCACCATCGGGTGTCGGTCTCGCGCGCGCTCGGCCTGCACGTCATCGACGCCCACGTCGTCGAGGTCGTCACCCGCGTCGGCGCCGATCGCGGCCTTCTGCGCGCCGACCTGCCGCTCAAGAGCCACGAGCGCGTCTTCTTCGAGCGCGTGCCGCTGCCCCTTCAGGACCGCGAGCGCGTCCGGCCCAGCGATCCGTGGGCCTTCGCCGACCTCGCCGAGAACATCGAGGCGTGGGGCTGGCGCTGGACCCAGGAGCACCACGAGGTCATGGATCGCCGCCAGCTCGCGCGGCGCTGGTACGAGGAGGAGTACGTCCCGGTCGTCACGATGCTGCGCGACGCGGGGATGCTCGGCCGCGGCACCGAGGCCGACGCCTACCTGCGGGTCGGCGCCGACCGCAACCGCCTGCTGCGCACTCACGTGTGGAGTGTAGAGGTCCTCGCGCGGCTGCGGGCCGTGCAGCGCTAGGGCTACCCCGGCCGACCGCCGCCGTCCGCCGGCGCCACGACCGCGCCGCCGTCCGAGCCCCGCTCGGCGGCGGACGCCGCGGCGGCGCGCGGCGGCGTGGCCTCGTCGCGGCCCAGGCTCCGGCCGTCGCTGAGGTCGAAGATGTGCAGCTTGTCGGTGTCCAGCCAGAAGCGCGCCCGCTTGCCGCGCTCGACGGTCGTCTCCGGGCTGAGACGCGCGACGAGCTGGTCGTTGCCGGCGCCCGGCACGTCGGCCGCACCCGAGTCGGCGGCGATCTCGGCCAGCTCGTCGGACTCGGCCAGATCGGTCTCGAGCCGGATGTAGGCGTAGACCTCGGAGCCCATCGACTCGGTCAGGTCCACCTCGGCCTCGAACTCGTGGCCGCCCGTGCGGTTCTGGGCGCGGGCCACGCCGGCGTCCTCGAAGGACTCCGGGCGCAGGCCGGCGATGACGCGCTTGCCCGACGCGGACGCGGCCGCCTGCCTGAGGCGCTCGGGCAGCGGCACGTCGCCGAACGGCGTGCGCAGCCGGTCGCCGTCGATCTCCGCCGAGAAGAAGTTCATGGCCGGCGAGCCGATGAAGCCGGCGACGAACAGGTTGGTCGGCTGCTCGTAGAGCGCCTTCGGCGTGTCGACCTGCTGCAGGCGCCCGGCGCGCATGACGGCGACGCGGTCGCCGAGCGTCATCGCCTCGGTCTGGTCGTGGGTGACGTAGACGGTGGTCGTGCCGAGGCGTTGCT
>JAXDHL010000427.1:0-9019 GCA_034664525.1 Solirubrobacteraceae bacterium | reverse complement strand
GGCGGCATCATCGCCATCCACCACGGGCGCGTGGCGGCCTGATGGCATCCGCCGAGGCCGTCCTCGCCGTCATCGAGGCGGCCGGCGCCCACGTCCCGGGCCTGATGGACCGCCTGGAGGGACGGCTCGCCGAGCTCGCCACCGGGCACGGCGACGTGATCGCCGAGCACGCCGGCGCGACGATCGCCGCCGGCGGCAAGCGGCTCAGGCCGCTGCTGGTGCTGCTGGCGGCCGGGCCGCCCGCCGACGCCGCGGCCGAGGAGCGCCTGCTGCGCGCGGCGGCCGCGGTGGAGCTCGTGCACTCGGCGACGCTGGTCCACGACGACGTGCTCGACGCCGCCGCGCTGCGCCGCGGCCGGGCGACGGTCGTGGCCAGCGGCGGGCGGGCAATCGCCACCGCGACCGGGGACCTGCTGTTCGCGCAGGCCTTCGCCGAGCTGGCCGGCAACGGCCGCGCCGCGCAGGTGCGGGTGCTGTCAGCCGCGTCGTCCGCGCTCGCACGCGGCGAGCTGCGACAGCGGGCCGACGCCTGGAACGTCGGTGTCCCGCGCGAGCGCTACCTGCACCGCTGCGACCTCAAGACGGCCCGGCTGTTCCAGGCGTCGTGCGAGCTCGGGGCGCTCGAGACCGGCGGAGCGGTCGAGCTGCTCGGCGAGTTCGGCCGGCGCATCGGCCTCGCCTTCCAGCTGCTCGACGACGTCCTCGATGTCTCCGGCCCGGCCGCCCGCACGGGCAAGCACCGCGGCACCGACCTGCTCGACGGCACGGTCACGCTGCCGCTGATCGTGGCCCGCGAGCGCGACGGCCAGCTGGCCGCGCTCGACCTGCGCGCCGTGCGGACGCCGGAGCAGGCGGACGAGCTGTGCGACCGGATCGCCGCGACCGGCGCGCTCGAGGTCGCGCGGGCCGAGGCGCTGGCGATGGTCGAGGCGGCGAAGCAGGCCCTTCCGGGCCTGCCGGAAGGGCAGCGCGGCGCTCTCGAGCTCGTGGCCGAGAGCGTCGTGGATCGCTATAGCTGAGGTCTCGCCCGGCCGGCACGCCGCAAGCGGCGGCCTGACGGCGACGTCCCTAGAAGTCTTCAGGCAGGATCGCGTCGGCGGCGAGGGCGCGGGCGAACCGCTCGACCTCGTCCTCCATGTTGGCGCGCGTGAGCCGCTTGAGGTCACGCACCAACGCCTCCGTGCCCCGGTCAAGCTCCTCGTCGAAGCGATCGACGACGTCCTGCTCATAGACGCCGATCGTGTGCCACTCGCAGTTGGGGCAGCGCAGCGCGACCTCCCAGGAGGTCTCGTCGTGCTCCTCCCACTCCATCGGGTAGACGAGCTGCTGCTCGCAACCGGGGCACACGTGGAGGTCCTCGGTGGCGGGGGCGTGATGCGACGTCGTTGCGTCCGCCGGGGCGGCGTTCTCGAAGTAGACGACCTCGATCGCTCGCCCGGACGGCAGCACGACGCGGCGGACGTAGTGGCTGTTGTCGGAAGGCTGGTTCATGGACTGGGGTTCCTGGTGGGCCTTGAATCGGCATCGCCGCCGGTGGACTTGAGCCCCCGCCGCTAGCCTTTTGTCAAGCGCCTGCCGACCACCTAACGGTGCATCCGGTCCGACTCTTCCGGCGTACAACGCACCATGCCCATCGGCGTACCTGAGCTCCTGATCGTCCTCGCGATCGTCCTCCTCGTCCTCGGCCCCAAGCGGCTGCCGCGGCTGGGCCGGTCGCTCGGCGGCGGGATCCGCAACTTCAAGCGCGAGATCCGCAAGCCGGACGAGCGCCCCGACCTCGAGCCCGGCCGCGACGACGACGAGCCGCCGGACGGCGAGGTCGTCTCCGATCGCCGGCCCTGAGGGGAGCTGCGCGCCGTGGCGACCGTGATGCGCCCGATCGGGCACGAGGACCAGATGAGCCTCGTCGAGCATCTCGACGAGCTGCGCACGCGCCTGATCGTCAGCGTCGCCGCCTTCGCGGTCTGCTTCGCGGTCTGCTTCTGGCAGAACGGCACGGTGCTCAACATCGTCAACCGGCCGTTCGAGGTCGCCACCAAGCACACCGTCAAGAAGGGGCCGCTGGCCAAGACCGCCATCTTCGAGCGCAATCTCGGCGCCCTGGCGACGGACGCGAAGGGGTTCGCCAAGGCCGTCAGCGCCGATCAGAACGCCAGCGCGGCGACCAAGGCGGCGGCGGCGAAGCTCGCGACCAGTGCCGACCGGGTGCAGCGCAGCGTCCCGCCCGCCTCCGCCTCGCGACAACCGGTGACCCTCGGGGTGGCCGAGCCGTTTACCGCCACGTTCAAGGTCGCCGCGTACGCCGCGCTGCTGCTCGCGCTGCCGATCGTGCTGTGGCAGGCGTACGCGTTCGTGCTGCCGGCGTTCTCGCCGCGGGAGCGCGGCGTCGCGCTGCCGCTGATGCTGGCCGTCCCGTTCCTGTTCGTCGCCGGGGCGACGTTCGCCTACTTCTTCGTCCTGCCGGCCGCGATCAAGGTCTTGCAGGGCTTCAACAGCGACCAGTTCGACATCCTCATCCAGGCGCGCGACCTCTACAAGTTCACGATCCTCACCTGCGCCGGGATGGGCGCGCTGTTCCAGGTCCCGATCGGGATCCTCGCCCTCGTGCGGATGGAGATCATCACCGTCGCCCAGCTGCGGGCGAACCGGCGCTACGCGATCCTCATCATCGCGGTCATCGCGATGCTCCTCCCGGGCACCGATCCGATCTCGCTGCTGCTGTCGATGGTCCCGCTGCTCGTGCTCTACGAAGGCTCTATCCTCGTCGCCGCGGCGCTCGACCGACGGGCGCGCAAGCGCGCTGAGCTCGAGCCCGAACTCGATCTCGACGAGGACGACTGACTCCATGCTTTTCGATCTTCGCGGCCGCGGACGGAAGAACACCGTCCGGGTCATCTACATCCTGCTCGCCTTCCTGATGGGGGGCGGTCTCGTCCTGTTCGGGATCGGAGGCGCCACCAACGGCGGCCTCGTCGACGCGATCACCGGCGGCGGCTCCAGCGGCGACACCGGGCAGAAGCGGTTCCAGCAGAACGAGACCGCGGCGCTCAAGCGCCTGCAGGCCAATCCGAAGGACTCGGCCGCCTACAACGACCTGATCCGCGCCCAGCTGTCGCTGGCCGGAACCGGCAACCGCTACGACGCGAACGCGAACACCTACACCGCCGCCGGCAAGGCGCAGCTGCGCAAGGCGGCCGCGACGTGGACCAAGTACCAGGCGCTCAATCCGAAGCTCGACGACGCCCAGGCGTCGCTGGCCTCGCGGATGGTCCAGGCGTACTCCGCGCTCGGTGACAGCGCCGGCGCCACGTCCGCGCAGCAGGTCGTGGCCCAGAAC
Organism: Solirubrobacteraceae bacterium; assembly: GCA_034664525.1. Taxonomy (GTDB): domain Bacteria; phylum Actinomycetota; class Thermoleophilia; order Solirubrobacterales; family Solirubrobacteraceae; genus DATLGB01. The sequence continues at coordinate 5,682 of JAXDHL010000427.1, read as the reverse complement.
CGCAACAGCTCCGGCGCGTACTCGACGCTTGCGGTGCTCGCCTACCAGGCGGGCAACTCGCGCCTCGGCGATCTGTCGTCCAAGAAGGCGCTCTCCCTGACCTCCAAGGACCTCCGCCAGCAGCTCAAGCAGCAGCTCGACGCGGCGAAGGCGCAGGGCGCCGCCAGCCAGTCCCAGGCCGCCCAGTCCACCGGCTGACGCCCGCTATCCTTCCCGGCCGCCCGCCCCTGTAGCTCAACTGGCAGAGCAGCGGACTCTTAATCCGAAGGTTGAAGGTTCGATTCCTTCCGGGGGCATGACCCGCTACCGCGCCTGAGCCGGTCCCAGCTCGGTCACCTCGGCCTCGATCGTGTCGGCGCCGTGGTCGCGCGCGGTGGACACGCGGTGGTGCCCGTCGATGACGTAGTGGTCGCCGCCGACCCGGTAGACCGCGATCGGCGGCAGCCCCTCGGCGACCCAGACGCGCTTCCAGTGCTCGCGGGCCGGCATCGACGGCCGGAAGTCGCCGTCGAAGTCGCGCGTCTTGCCCGGCTCCACCGTGCCGGTGACGCTGTCGATCGGGACGGGCTGGACGCCCAGCGAGTGGCGGTCGCGGAAGGCGCCCTCGTCGAGCAAGGTGAGCTCCGACGGCGCCCGGAGCGTCAGCCGGCGCGCCAGGCGGTGCCGCCGGCGGTGGCGGACGAGCCGGCAGAAGCGCTCGTCGGCCTCGCGCAGCGTGACGCCCGGCGGCGGGACGAGGCCGTCGATCACCACCACCGCGGCCGCGAAGGCGAGCGTGGCGCCGACGATCCCGTGCACGCGCGTCCCGGCGATCAGCAGGACGGCGCCGAGCGCGAAGTGCAGTGAACGGGTGTGGCGCACGCCGCGATGATGAGGCTCGGAGCTGCGGGGCGCCACCCGGCCGATAGGGTCCCACCCTTGACCGCTCTGCTCGCCTCCGTGGACGGCGCGATCGGCCCCGCCGCCGAGGCGACCGTCTCCGTCACCGACGAGGGCCTCCTGCGCGGCGACGGCGCGTTCGAGGTGATCCGCCTCTACCAGGGCCGCCCGTTCGCGCTCGAGGACCACTACGCGCGCCTGCAGGTCAGCGCCGCCGGGCTGCGGCTCGAGTTCGACCTGACCGCGCTGCGGGGCGAGGTCGACGCGCTGCTGGACGAGCATGGCGCCTCCGACGGCCTGCTGCGGCTGGTGCTGACCCGTGGCGGGCGGCGGATCGCGATGACCGAGACCGTGCCTGAGCAGCCGGAGGCGCAGACGGTCGCGACCGTCACCTACACGCCGACGCGGATCCTGGACGGGCTGAAGACGCTCTCCTACGGCGCCAACATGCTCGCCGGGCGGATCGCGCGCGAGGCCGGCGCCGACGAGGCGCTGTTCGTCACCCCGCACGGGCGCGTGCTCGAGGGGCCGACCTGGACGTTCTTCTACGTGCTCGGCGGCAAGCTCTACACGCCGCCGCTGGAGGAGCGGATCCTGCGCTCGATCACGCGCGCGAAGGTGATCGAGACCAGCGAGGTCGAGGAGCGCATCACCACCACGGACGACCTCCCACAGCTCGAGGAGGCGTTCATCGCGTCGAGCGTGCGGGAGTGCATGCCGATCCGCTGGATCGACCGCCGCGACCTGCCCGCCGTGCCCGGCCCGGTCACGCGCGCCGCCCGCACCGCGCTGCGCGCGCGGATCGAGGCCGGCGTGGGTCTGTGAACCCCGCGCGGTGAGGGTCCTCACGGTCATCGGGAACCGGCCCCAGTTCGTCAAGGCGGCCGCCGTCTCCACCCACCTGCGCGCGGTCGCCACCGAGGTCATGGTCCACACCGGCCAGCACTACGACGCCGACATGTCGCAGGTGTTCTTCGACGAGCTCGGCCTTCCGCGGCCGGAGCACCGGCTCGAGCTCGGCGGCGGGACGAACACCGACCAGACCGCGCGGATGCTGGTCGCCGTCGCTGGCCAGCTGCGGGCGGAGGCGCCGGACGTCGTGCTCGTCTACGGCGACACGAACTCGACCCTGGCCGGGGCGCTGGCCGCCGCGCAGGCGCAGATCGCGGTCGCCCACGTCGAGGCGGGCATGCGCTCCTACGACCGGCGGATGCCGGAGGAGCTCAACCGCGTGCTGACCGACCACGCGTCCTCGTTGCTGCTGTGCCCGTCGGAGGGCCCGGCCGCCAATCTGCGCGCCGAGGGCGTGCGCGGGGAGATCGCGGTCGTGGGCGACGTCATGGTCGACGTGGCGAAGCTGATCGCGCCGAAGGCGCGCGACCGGACCGCGCTGCTGACCGAGCTCGGCGTCGCGTCGGGCGCCTTCGTGCTCGCCACCGCCCACCGCGCCGGCAACGTCGACGACCCGCAGCGGCTGGCTGCGCTCGTCGACCTGCTGTGCGCGGTCCCGGGGCCGGTCGTCCTGCCGCTGCACCCGCGCACCCGCGCCCGCGCCGCCGAGGCGGGCCTGCTCGAGCGCCTGCAGGCCGGCCTCGTGCTCGCCCCGCCGCTCGGCTACCTGGACTTCACGACGCTGCTGCTGCACGCACGCGCGGTCCTCACCGATTCCGGCGGCGTGCAGAAGGAGGCCTACCTGGCCGGCGTCCCGTGCGTGACGCTTCGCGACACCACCGAGTGGACGGAGACGGTCGAGACGGGCTGGAACGTCCTGGTGGACCTCGACCGCGAGGCGGCGCTCGCCGCCCTCGAGCGCACCCCGCCTCCGGAGCGTCCCCCGCTGTACGGCGACGGGCGCGCCGGCGAGCGCGTCGTCGAGGCGCTCCGTAGGATGGCCGGCAGATGAGCGACCGCCGGATCCGCGTCGCCGTGGCGGGCCTCGGGTACTGGGGACCGAACCTCGCCCGCAACTTCGCCGCCCTGGCGGGCGCCGAGCTCGGCTGGCTGTGCGACGCGTCCCCGCAGGCGCTGGAGCGCGTCGGCGCCCAGCACCCGGGCGCCCGCCGCACGCACGACCTCGCCGACGTGCTCGCCGACGACACCGTGGACGCCGTCGTGCTGGCCACGCCGGTGCCGACCCACGCCGCGCTGGCCGAGCAGGTGCTCGTCGCCGGCAAGCACTGCTTCGTCGAGAAGCCACTGGCCACGACCGTCGCCGACGCCGAGCGGGCCGTCGCGGCGGCCGAGCGGGCGAACCGGCTGCTGATGGTCGGCCACCTGCTCGAGTACCACCCCGGCGTCGCCAAGCTCAAGGAGATCGCGGAGTCGGGCGAGCTCGGCGACCTGCACTACGTCTACTCGCACCGGCTGAACCTCGGCAAGCTGCGCACGGACGAGAACGCGCTGTGGTCGCTCGGCGCCCACGACGTCTCGGTGCTGTTGCACCTACTGGCGGAGGAGCCCTCCGAGGTCACCGCCCGCGGCGAGGCGTACATGCACCCGCCGGTGGAGGACGTCGTCTTCTGCCACATGCGCTTCCCGTCCGGACGCGCCGCACATCTGCACCTCTCGTGGCTGGATCCGCACAAGGAGCGCCGGTTCACGATCGTCGGCTCCAAGCGGATGGCGACGTTCGACGACATGGACCTCGAGCGCAAGGTCACCGTCTACGACAAGGGCTTCGACGAGTCCGCCCAGGGCTACGGCGAGTACATCACCCGCTCGGGCGACATCTACAGCCCCCGGATCCCCAACCGCGAGCCGCTGCGCCTCGAGTGCGAGCACTTCCTCGAGTGCATCCGTACCGGCGCCACGCCGCGGTCCGACGGTCAGAGCGGACTGCGGGTCGTGCGCGTGCTCGAGCTCGCGCAGCGGGCGCTCGACGAGAGCCGGCGGGAGCACGGTGCGCCTGTCTGACCGTGCGCCCGGCCTCGTGCTCGGCGCCGGGGTCGTGCTCCCGGAGTCCGTGACGCTCGGCGCCCACGTGGTCATCCACCCGGGGACGGTGGTCGGCGAGGACTGCACGATCCAGGACGGCGCGGTGCTCGGCAAGCCGCCGAAGCTGTCGCGCACCTCCACGGCGCCGCGCGAGATCCCGTCGCCGCTGGAGCTCGGCGCCGGCGCGGTCGTGTGCTCCGGGGCCGTGGTCTGCTCCGGGGCGACCGTCGGCGCGGGGACGATCCTGGGCGACCAGTGCTTCGTCCGCGAGCGCGCGGCGATCGGACCCGACACGGTGATCGGCCGCGGGTCCGCGATCGACAACGACGTGACGATCGGCGCCCGCGTGCGCGTGCAGACGATGGTCTACCTGACCGCCTACTCGGTGGTCGAGGACGACGTCTTCGTCGGCCCGGGCGTGTCGACCACCAACGACGACACGATGATGCGCCACTCGCCGGCCTACCGCCTGCGCGGCACGACGCTTCGGCGCGCGAGCCGGATCGGTGGCTCCGCGGTCATCTGTCCCGGCGTCGAGGTCGGCGAGGAGGCGTTCGTGGCCGCCGGCGCCGTCGTCACGCGCGACGTGCCCGAGCGGTCCGTGGTCATGGGCGTGCCCGGCCGAGTGGTCCGCGAGGTCGGCGACGAGGATCTGCTCGAGCGCTGGCGATGAGACGCCCGACCGCCACCGACGCGCTGCTCGGCCTGGCGGTCTCGCTGACCGGGGCGGCGGTCGCGCTGGAGGCGTGGCACGCCTACCGGCGCGGACAGGCGCCGCGGGAGACCGTCGAGGCCGCGGTCGCGGGGTACCAGGCGAGCTCGGAGCGCGAGAACGCGCTGCTGAACCTGCTCGTGGCCTACGCGGCGACGGCGGGGGTCGCCCGGGCGAGCACGCACAGCATCCGCTCCCGCGGTGCGCTCGGGCCGTTCCGCAACCGGCGGCTGGCCGGCCGGCACATCCATCACTTCCTGCCCGGGATCGCACTCGCGTTCGTCTCGGGCGGCGCGGCGATCGTGTCGCGCAACGAGGCCCACGACCGCTGGCTGGCGATCCCGTTCGGTGTCGGCGCGGCGCTCACGCTGGACGAGGCGGCGCTGCTCGTCGAGCTCGAGGACGTCTACTGGTCCAAGGAGGGCGTGCTGTCCGTGCAGGTCTCGATGGCGACGCTGTCGCTGCTCGGCGCGCTTGCGCTCGGGTTCCGGACGCTCCGGCGCGGCGAGGCCGAGGTGGGGATAGGGTCCGGTCCGTGAGCGAGCCCGCGCCGCCGGCATACCCGCCGGGCTACACGTCACCGCCGCCCCCGGGTGCGGGCGGCGTCCCTCCGCAGCCGCAGTACGGCTACGCGCCGGGCACGTACCGGCTGGCGCCCTGGGGTCGCCGGGCGGTCGCCGCGCTCATCGATGTCCTGATCGTCTTCGTGCTCGCGAGCATCGTCCTGGTCCCGCTCGGACTCGGCCTCTACCACCGCGGCGGCACGGGCCGCGGCGTCGTCGCGCTGGTCGGGGCGCTCATCCTCACGGTCGTCCTGGTCGCGATCGTCGCGCTGGTCTACGCGCCGGTGATGTTGTGGCGGACCAACGGCAAGACCGTCGGGCGGATCGTGGCCGGCACGCGGCTGATCCGCGCGAACGGGCAGCCGATGACGCTCGGCGTGGCCGCCGTGCGCGAGATCGTCATGAAGTTCCTCGTCGTCGGGGTCGCCAACGCGGTCACCGTCGGCCTCCCGTGGGCGACGCTGCTGGACAGCCTGTGGCCGCTGTGGGACGAGGAGAACCGGGCGCTGCACGACTTCCCGGTGAACACCCGGACGGTGCTCGACTAAGCCTGAATCCACCGATTCTCGCGGCGAATCAGCGCCGGATGCAGGG
>JAXDHL010000426.1:0-3068 GCA_034664525.1 Solirubrobacteraceae bacterium | reverse complement strand
CTCGGCGACGGAGCGCACGAGTTCCGGGTCGGCGCGACGGACGCCACCCACCCCGACGACGAGGAATGGACGGCGGTCGCGTGGACCGTCGACACCGTCCCGCCGGACGTCGCCATCACCGGCGGGCCGGCCGGGACGGTCGGCTCGCGATCCGCGTCGGTGCCGTTCACGGTCGGCGAAGGGCTGCCGGCCGAGTGCGCGCTGGACGGCGGCGCGTTCGCGCCGTGCAGCTCGCCGTTCGCGGTGAGCGGGCTGGCCGACGGCGCGCACCTGGTCACCGTCCGGGCGCGCGACGCCGCCGGCAACCTCGGGACCGCGTCGCGGTCGTGGACGGTCGACGCGACGGCGCCGTCGGTGGTCGTCGAGAGCGCCTCGAGCGGTGACGGGTCGGCCAGCTTCGCGTTCCGCGCCGACGACGGCGCGCTGACCACCTGCGCGCTCGACAACGGGACGTTCGCGCCGTGCACGTCGCCGGCGAGCTACGGCGGGCTCGCGGACGGGCACCACGTGTTCGTCGTGCGGGCGGCGGATGCGCTCGGCAACACGAGCTCGGCCGCGCGCGAGTTCGACCTGTCGCACCCGCCGCCGGCTGCGACCGCGGCGCCGTCGCCCGCCGCCACGCCCGCGCCGGTCGCGCCGCCGGCCGGCGTCGCGCGCGCCGTGGTCGCCAAGCTCCGCGGGCGCAGTCCCGCCGCGGTCGCGCGGCTGCCGGCCTTCCGGGTCGGCTACCGCGCGCGCGCCGCGGGCACGCTGCTGATCACGGTCCGGCTCGGCGGCGCGGGCACGATCCTCTCCGGCCGCTCCCAACCGTCGTCGGCGCACACGGTGCGCCCGCGTGTCGCGCGCACCGCCGCCGCCGCGCGGGTCGCGACACGACGCTCGGCGACGCTCACCGTCGTCGCCCGCTTCACGCCCGCCGACCGTAGCCGCGCCGCGGTCGCCGCCACGCGGCGCGTGACCGTCCGGCGACCGTGAGTCAGCGCCGGCCGGACATACCCCCGCGGAGACTCGAACTCCGACTACGAGCGTGAAAGGCTCGCGTGCTAACCGTTACACCACGGGGGCAGGCCGTTCGCAGGATACGGACGGCGAGTGGGTCGCCTGGGATTCGAACCCAGAACCTCGGGATTAACCTGCCGCACCGGGTCTCCCCGGCCACGCCGGCCACGCCGGCGCGTTGCGGTCTGGACCATCTCTTCACCCTCGGTCCGCCGCCACCGGGCGGCGCGCGTTAGGGCGGGCGGCGTATGGCCTCTGAGGGCTCTCCGCGAACGGGTTGCCTGCTGATCGCCCAATCCTGAGGATTGTCACGCTTTGGTACCTCAGGCTCTAAGGGGGTTCCAGCAAATAGCCGCCGACGTACCAGCCGTTTCCGGTCTGGCGCTCCGATTACCAAAGTCCCTTGCTCTGCCGTTGAGCTAGCGACCCGTCGCGGAGTGTACCCTCCGCCGGGTGCCAGTCGGGGAGGACGAGGCGACGGCGCGGCGTCGTCGGCGCACGCCCGAGGCCGCGCAGCGGGAGATCATCGATGCCGCGGAAGGACTGCTGCGCGAGCGGCCGTTCCGCGAGCTGACCGTCGACGAGGTGATGCGGCGGACCGGCCTTTCCCGCCCGTCGTTCTACGTGTACTTCAAGGACCGTCACGACCTCATCCTGCGGGTGGTGCAGCACCTCCAGGAGGAGATCCTTGCGGTCGCGGGCCGCTGGTACGAGTCGCTGGGCGGCGGGCCGAAGATCCTTCGCGAGGCCCTCGACGGGGTGGTCGGCGTCTACGGCGCCCACGGGCCGGTGCTGCGCGCGCTGTCCGACGCGGCGGTCGACGACCGCGACGTCGAGCAGGCCTACGAGGCACTCGTGCAGGGCTTCGTCGACGTCACGGCCCGCCACATCGAGGCCGAGATGCAGGCCGGCCACATCACCGCGCTCGACGCCGGGGAGACCGCGAAGGCGCTCGTGTGGATGACCGAGCGCTACCTGTATCACTCGTTCGGTCCGGTCCGCCGGGTGCCGACGAGCCGGGTGACCGAGACGCTCGCGACGCTCTGGACGCGGACGCTCTACCCGTCCTCCTGACCGGCCGTGCCCTTCGCCGACGTCAACGGCCTGCGCCTCTTCCACGACGAGCAGGGCACCGGACCGCCGCTGCTGTGCGTGATGGGCCTCGCCTCCGACCACCAGGCGTGGGGGCTGCAACTGCCCGCCTTCGCCGAGCGCTTCCGCACGATCGTGTTCGACAACCGCGACACCGGCCAGTCGACGATGTGCGATGCCGACTACGAGATCACCGACCTCGCCGACGACGCGCTGGCGCTCGCCGACGCGCTGCAGCTGGACGCGTTCCACCTGCTCGGGATCTCGCTCGGCTCGGCGGTCGCCCAGCACGTCGCCCTGCGCGCGCCCGAGCGCATCCGCACCCTCACGCTGGCCGCCACCTGGGGCGGGACCGCGCCCGCGTACGCGCGCATGCGCGCCGACGTCTGGGAGCGCGAGGTCCGCCGCTCCACCACCGAGGAGTGGCTCGAGGAGATGATGCTGCTCACGCTCTCCGAGCAGCTGTTCGAGAGCGAGGAGGCGATCGCGGAGATCAAGCGGATGACGGTCGAGAACCCGCATCCGCAGCCGACCGACGCGCTGATCCGCCAGATCCGGGCGACCTCGCGCCACGACGTCCGCGACCGGCTCGGCGAGCTGCAGATGCCCGTCCACGTGATCTCCGGCGACCGCGACGTCCTGATCCCGGTCTGGAAGGGCGAGGAGGTCGCCGAGCGGGTGGAGCACGCGACCATGACCGTCCTGCGGGGGATCGGCCACGCGATGAACATGGAGCGCGTGGACCAGTTCAACGGCGCCGTGCTCGGCTGGCTGGCCGAGCGCGGCTAGTGTCCCGATTCGTTAATTCGGGTGCACCGAGAGGGATGCCGGGTCGTGTCTGCCGGTGCACGGTGCCCGTTGTCGTACTGGTGGTCCGGCTGCGGGCGCCGGGTGCCGGCAGACGCGGGCCGGCGCCGTCCGAGTGCACCCGAATTACTGAATCGGGGCACTAGCCGCTACCCCTCGGCTTCGTCGAG
>JAXDHL010000425.1:0-12053 GCA_034664525.1 Solirubrobacteraceae bacterium | reverse complement strand
CCGGCGGGGCCGAGCGCGTCCAGGGCGAGCAGGTCAGCGGTCGCGGCCATCAATACACCCCCTCGATCACGGCCTCGTCGCCGAACCGCGGGACCGGCGTCACGTCGGCGACCGCGTCGCCGACCTGACCCTCGAGCGGCTCGATGCGCGTGGCCATGTCGCGTTCGAGGTTGTTGGGCAGCAGGAACGACTTGCTGACGTGGTTCATCACGACCTGGCCGCGCTCGCCGTAGGGGACCGTGCGGCGGGTGCCGGGATCGACGACGGAGAACGTGATGTACGGCGAGAACGGGTCGAAGATGCAGGGATCCTCGTCGCTGAGGCCCGGCCGTTCCGTCGCCCCACCCAGCACCATCGTGCTTCCGTAGGCGCCGGTGATCGTCAGCCCGGGAAAGACCTCGGTGCGGTACAGGTGCCGGGTGTCGCGGTCCATGTGGGCCCCGCCCCATTCGATCGTGTGCACCTTCTCGCGAACCAGGTCGACGAGGTGCTCGCGCCGCGCCAGTCGCTCGAGCAGCGGCGGCGTCGACATCAGGACGCCGATGTCCTGGGTTTCCAGCACGAACGCCGCCTGGTCGATCAGATGCTCGGCGTAGGCGTTCGCTTCGTCGCCCTTGCCCGCGGCGATCAGCTTCTTCACCCAGCGCGGGTCCATGTCGATCGTGAACCGCTCGCCACCCAGGGCGGCCGCTTCCTGGCGCATCATCTCGCCGGCCATGTGCGGCCCGCTCGGGATCAGGACGAGCCAGTTCAGGTTCCTCGGCGTTCCGCGCGCCTCGAGGTGCGCGACCTGCCACGCGAGCATCCGATCCCACCACTCGCTGAGCATCACGATCCGCTTCGGGGCGCCGGTGGTGCCGCCGCTCTCGAACACCCCGACCACTTCGGGATGCCGGCCGTATCCCTGCGGGATGAGATCCTCCACGCGGACATCGCGCAGCTCGTCGGTGACGTTCGGGAACAACGTCAGGTCGCCGAGTCCGAGGACGTCCGTGCGCGGGTCGAACTCGAGTGACCTGGCTCGCTCGAGCCAGAAGCGCGAGCCGGTCCGGGGGTTGAAGTGCCACTCCATCGCGCCCTGGATGAACTCGTCGAGGTCAGGCGTGGCGTCGAAGGGCAGCTCCAGGACCGGTGCGGCTTGTTGCAACATGACGACTCCTTCTGTCGGCCACTCACAGACGCTAGATCCGGCGGGCGGCGCCGGGCGCTGGACGCCGGACTGGGCGCATCTGGACCTTCGGCAGGCCAGGAGTCGTCAGGGCCGGCTCACGCGCAGCGCGGCCGGAACGCCGGGTTTGCCGGGCCGGCGTGGGCGAGCGCCTCCTCGACCCACTGCAGCGCGACCGGGTCGGTGGCGATGCCGAGATGGCCGCTGATGTCGTACGGGCAGCGGGTCTGCAGGGTGACGTTGGTGACGCGCGCCGCCGGCCCGTGCAGGAACGCCGATGTGTAGGGGATGACGACCTCGTCGTACATGGTCTGGATGACCGTGTAGTCGACCGGCCCGGGCGTCGCAGCGCCGGCGTTGAGCCGGTTCAGGAACGGCGAGCCGATCGCCTCCTGCTGGGCGCACGCCCTGCACCCCATGGCGGCCCCCTCGAGGATGAGCGGGTTCTCGGTGCCGTGGTTGGACGGCGAGAGGCCGATCAGGTCGCGCACCTTCGCGGCGCCGCCGAGGAACCGGATGTAGTAGCGCGGCATCATCCCGCCTTCAGAGTGCCCGACGATCGAGACCCGGCGGGCGTGGGTCTGCGCGAGCAGGCGGTTCACGAACGTGGCGAGCTGGTGTGCCGATCGCGAGATCTCCCCCGTCCCGAGGTTGCCGTAGCTGAACGTGAACACGCAGTAGCCGCGGCCGGCGAGCGCCGGGCCGATCAGCCGCCAGGACGTCGCGGCGAACGTGCCGTACACCAGCACGACCGGGTTCGGATGCTGCACCGGCGGCCGGCAGCCACGCGAGTCGATCACCGTCGGCGGGGGCGGCGTCGGCGCCGGGGTCGGCGTGGGCGGAGGGGTCGGCGCCGGCGGAGGCGTCAGCGCCGGCGGCCGCGCCGGTGCCGGCGTCGGCGTCGGCGCGACGGCGACGTCGGGGGGTGCAGTGCTCCCGCATCCGCCGGCCAGGCCGGCCGCCGCGGTGAGCGCGAGCAGCACGAGAAGGAGCCGGCGCACAGGCATCGCCACCACAGTGCCTCGGGGCGCCGGCGGGCGGGACTGGCACACGTGACAGTCGCGCCCGTCCCCGCGGGCGACGACAGGCGGACGCGGGTCGCCGAACATCGTCCCGACCGGGTGGCCAGGCGAACTGATCGATTGCGCGTGCGTCGCGCCGGCCGTCCCCGGACCCGCGCGAGTCCCGCGGGCGGCGCGCTCGCGCTCGGCGCGCTCGGCGTGGTCTTCGGCGACATCGGCACGAGCCCGCTGTACGTGATGCAGACCGTGTTCACCGCCGGCGGCCATGCGGTGCGTCCCACCCAGGACGAGGTCTACGGCGTCGTCTCGCTCATCTTCTGCACGATCACGCTGGTCGTCTCGATCAAGTACGTGAGCTTCGTGATGCGGGCCGACAACGGCGGCGAAGGCGGGATCATGGCGCTCACCGCGCTGGTGCAGAGCGCCAGGCTCAAGACCCCGCGGGCGAAGCTCGTCCTGATTCCCCTCGGAATCCTCGGCGCCTCACTGTTCTATGGCGACGGCGTGATCACCCCGGCGATCTCCGTGCTGTCGGCCACGGAGGGCCTCCACGTCGCCGCGCCGAGCATCGAATCGCTGGTGCTGCCGCTCGCGATCGCCGTGCTGATCGCCCTGTTCGCGCTCCAGCGCTACGGCACCGAGCTCGTCGGCCGGCTGTTCGGACCGGTGATGGCCGTCTGGTTCACCGTGCTCGCGCTGTCGGGCATCGCCGAGATCGCGCGCCGCCCCGCGATCCTCGCGAGCCTCTCGCCCGTCTACGGCGTGCGGTTCTTCATCGATCACGGCTGGGTGGCCTTCGTCGCCCTGGGTTCCGTCGTGCTCGCGGTCACCGGCGCGGAGGCGCTGTACGCCGACATGGGGCACTTCGGGCGCTCCCCGATCCGCCGCGCCTGGTTCGTCCTGGTCTTCCCGGCCCTGACGCTCAACTATCTGGGCCAGGGGTCGCTGATCGCCCGCTCACCCTCGGCGATCGAGAACCCCTTCTACCTGCTGGTGCCGGCCTGGGCCCAGCTGCCGATGGTCGCGCTCGCCACGCTGGCCACCGTCATCGCGTCGCAGGCAGTGATCTCCGGAGCCTTCAGCCTCACGCGCCAGGCGGCGCAGCTCGGGTTCCTGCCGCGGATGACGATCCGCCACACCTCCGGGCACCGTGAGGGACAGGTCTACCTCCCGGCGGTCAACTGGGCGCTCTTCACCGCCGTCATCGCGCTCGTCGTCGGCTTCGGCTCCTCGAGCGCGCTCGGGTCCGCGTACGGCGTGGCGGTCACCGGCACGTTCCTCTTGAACACGGTCATGTTCCTCGCCGTCTCGCGGCTGCTCGGGCACACGCGAAAGCGCCTGATCGCGCTCGGCGCCGCGGTGTTCCTGACGGTCGAGCTCGCCTTCTTCTCCTCGACGCTCCTCAAGGTCGTCCATGGCGGGTGGCTCCCGCTCGTCATCGGCCTGGCCGTGTTCACGGTGATGATGACCTGGCGCCGGGGCCAGCAGCTCGCCCTCGCGCGCGGCGAGGCGAAGGCCGGCCGGCTGCGCGAGTTCGTGCGCCAGGCGCCGGCGCTGGACCCGCCGGTGCAGAGGGTTCCCGGCACCGCGGTCTTCCTGAACGCGCACGCCGACGCCACCCCGCTGGCGCTCCGGGCCAACGTCGACCACAACCACGTGCTGCATCACTGCGTGCTGACGATGTCGATCGAGACCGCGAGCGTGCCGCACGTCGCCGCCCGGGACCGGCTGACGGCCGACGACCTCGGCGACGCGCAGGAGGGCTTCGTCCACCTGACCGCACGCTTCGGGTACCAGGATCACCCGAACGTCCCCGCGTGCGTGCGCCTGGCGGTGAGACACGGATTCCTCGCGGCCGACGTCGATCCCCGCACCACGTCGTACTTCGTCTCCAGGACCACGCTCGTGCGCACCGGCGCCCCCGGCATGAGCGCCTGGCGCAAGTGGCTCTACGTCACGATCGCCCACAACGCCGCCAGTGCGGTCGAGCACTTCCGGCTGCCGCACGATCGCACCGTGACCATGGGCGAGCAGGTCGAGTTCTAGAAGGCCTGGGCCAGGGCGCCCTGCAGCTGGTGGCGCGAGTCGATGTCGAGCTTGGCGAAGATCTTCGTGAGGTGGTACTCGACCGTGCGCGCGCTGATGAAGAGCTGCGTGCCGATGTCGGCGTTGGAGAGCCCGTCGCGGGCGAGCCGCGCGATCTGCACCTCGCGGGCGGTGAGCCGATCGCTCGTCTCGAGCGTGCGCCGGCGGGCGGTCTCGCCGGTGGCCAGCAGCTCGCGCGCGGCGCGCGCGGCGAATCCGTCGATGCCCATCGCCGTGAGCATGTCGTAGGCGGTGCGCAGGTGCTCCCGGGCGTCCAGCCGGCGGCGCTCACGGCGCAGCCATTCGCCGTACAGCAGATGGGCGCGCGCGAGCTCCACGCGCACGCGGGTGCGCCCGAGCCGCTCGATGGCGTCCTGGTAGAGCCGCTCGGCGGCCTCGCCCTCGGACAGCAGCGCGCGCGAGCGCGCCTCGATCCCCAGCGCCCAGTCGGTGCCGCTCGCGCGCGTCGCCGGCACCAGCGCCTGGAGCGCATCGGACGCGCGGTCCGCGTTGTCGCTGCGGGCGGCCGCTTCGATCAGCTCCGGCAGCCCCCAGTTGAACCACAGCAGCACCTGCGGATGTTTGCCGGCGCGCTCGGCGTTGGCCAGCGCGTCCTCATAGCGCCCGAGGCCGTTGTAGAGCACCGCGTTCGCCCACTGGATGGCGGTCGAGCCCGGTCCGTCGCCCTGAGCCAGCACCTCGCTCATACGGCCCTCGATCAACGCGGCGGCCTCGGCTTCGCGGCCGCGCCAGGCGGCGAGCGAAAGCGCACCGTACGGCGGGAAGTGGCTTCCCGTCGCCTCGCTGATCGCCTCGACCTCCTCGACCCGCGCCCGGGCCGTGGCCAGCTCGCCGGCGAACAGGTGCACGGCGATGCGCACGCTGAGCGTGACGGGCAGCACCGTGAGCGCGCCGGCGGCGCGGGCGAGCCCGACGTGCCGGGCGGACAGCACGTCCCAGGTCTCGTCGTCCCACAGATCCGCCGCCGTGCGACCCGCCAGCCAGAGCCCGTGGATCGCCTCCTCGCCGCCGAGACCCTGGCTGCGAAAGGCGCTCAACGCCCGCTTGAGGACCGGCGCCCCGGCCGCGGAGCCCTCGGTGATCCGGAGCGCGAGCCCATCCAGCAGGAGATCGCTCGCGCGCGCGGGCGGCCGCGGCGGCCGCGCCGCGCGCGCGGCCTCGGCCACCTCCCGGACGCCGCCGCGACCGTCCACGCGGCCGGCGAACTGCGCCGCCCCGAACGCGTCCAGATACGTGTCGCGCGCGAGCGTGACGTCGAGCGCTTCGAGCCGCTTGGCGGCCTTGAGCAGCAGCGAGGGTGTGTCGCGACCCCGGGTGACGGCGAACGCGATCTGCCCGCGCAGCACGTCGCCCCGCGCGCGCGAGAGCTCGTCGAGCGGTCCGTCCCGCGCGGCGGCCAGGAGCTCCAGCGCGGCGTCGGGCGCGCCCGCGAGGTGCTTGGCCTGCGCCGCGCTCAGCGCCCGCTGCGCGCGGCGCGCCGGATCAGGCGTCAGCGCGGCCGCGCGCTCGAGGAACGCGGCCGCGGCCGCCACGCCGCCGCGGGCCTGCGCGCGGCCGGCCGACCGCTCGAGCTCGGCGGCGACATCCTCGTCCGGCGCCGGCGATGCCTGCGCGCGATGCCAGGCGCGGCGGTCCGGATCGACCTCGGGATCGGTCACCTCCGTCAACGCCTCGTGCACGCGCTGGCGGTCGGCTGACGAGGCCGCCCGATAGACCGCCGAACGCACCAGCGGATGGCGGAACCGCACCCGATCACCGAACTGACACAGCCCGGCCGCGGTCGCCGGCCCCGCCGCCGCCGCCCCGATCCCCAGCCGCTCCGCCGCCCGCCACACCAGCGCCGGGTCACCGACCGGCTCGGCCGCTGCCACCAGCAACAGCCGCCGGCTGTCGACCGGCAACGCCTCGAACCGCCGCAGGAAGCTCTCCTCGATCCGCCCGGTCAGCGGCCGCGCGTCCGGCAGCCCGAACCCGCCCGCCAGCTCCGCCGCCGTCAAGCCGCGCGGCAGCTCCATCAGCGCCAGCGGATTGCCATGCGTCTCGGCAACGATCCGATCCCGCACCTCTTCATCCAGCGGCCCGCTGATCACGGAGCCGAGCACCGCCCGCGCGGGACCGTCCCGCAGCCCCTCGACCACGAGCTCCGGCAAGCCCGCCAGCTCCCCGTCGGAGTCCCGCGCCGCGAACACCAGGCCGACCGCTTCGGCCCCCAGGCGGCGCGCGACGAACGAGAGCGCCTGTGCCGACGCCCGATCCAGCCACTGCGCGTCGTCGACCACACACATCAGCGGCCGCTCGCCTGCCACCTCCGACAGCAGCCCCAGCACCGCGAGGGCGACCACGAACCGATCCGGCGCCCCTCCGGTACTCAACCCGAATGCGGTACCGAGCGCATCACGCTGTGGAGCCGGCAGCTGCTCCAGCCGGTCGAGCATGGCCGCGCACACCTGATGCAACCCCGCGTACGGCAGCTCCATCTCCGACTGCACGCCTGCGGCGCGCGCCAGCCGGCAGCCCGCCGCCCCCTCGGCCACGTACTCCAGCAGCGCCGACTTGCCCACCCCGGGCTCGCCGCGCAGGACCAGCACGCCGCTGCGGCCCGCCCGCACATCGTCCAGCAGCCGATCCAGCGTCCCGCACTCGCTGCGACGGTCCTCCAACACCTAGTGGCACCGCCTCACCGGAGCCTGCGTGGACATGGCGCACCGACGCTAGTCGGCGCCCGCCGCCCCGTCAAATCGGCCCGGCAGTCGGGGCGCTAGTAGCGGATCGGCCCGGGGTACGGGTACATCCAGGACGGCAAGCAGGTCCCGGTGGACCGGGTGGGCAGGCTGTTCCACATCGGGCAGGTCAGCCCGAACGCGGGCAGCAGGCCGGCTATCGGCGCGACGGGCACGGTTGCGGCGCCGGCATTCGTCGCCGGCACCACGATGGCGAATGCGGCCGTGACGGCGGCCACCGCGGCAAGTGGTTTCCTCAGAGAGAGCACAGTCACACGATGTTCCCGGCGCCGGAGCCGCGGCGCCCCGTCCCGCGGGACGGTCTCCGCCGGCCCCCGGTACGGGCACTCTGCGTCACGGCTGGGAGTCCGTGTAGCGGCTTCCCGTGGTGGTGTTCCAGGTGCGCCGGTTGGCCATCTCCGAGATGTAGTCGACGTGTGCCTGCACGGGCCAGCTGATGTGCTTCCAGCTGCCGATCACGTAGCTCATGTTGTACGGGCCGTCGGCCGGCGACGAGAGGTAGGTCGGCGCGACGGACTTGTAGTAGGCGTCGAGCTGCGGCGGCAGCCGGTTGGAGCCGTCGGTGAACAGCAGCGGCGCGTGGAAGCCCAGATGCGACAGCGGCGCGGACGCCACGGCCGCCTGCCAGTCGTCGAGGTTGACGAGCGTGAAGCCGTGGCCCGGGCCGGTGATCTTCCACCCCACCTGGCCGCCCGGGTCCCACATCTTCGCGAACGCGATCGCCGTATCGACGGGCGTGTCGGTCGGCGGGGCGTTGAACGCGACGATGTCGTCGTTCGTCACCCGCACCACCGTGCCGTAGCGGGCAAGCCGGTCGGCGACGGCGCCGGAGATCTGCTGAGGCCCGCCGAACAGGTAGATCCGGGCTTGGCCGTTGCGGCGCTTGAGCGCGTCGATCGTCGCCTGCGGGACCGACTTCGCGTTCACCCACAGCAGGCCGGAGGCCATATGCGCCACCCAGTGCGTCGCCGGGAGCAGGTACTCGTAGGACTGCATCGACCCGACCATCACGTTCTGCGCGCCGTTGTCCATGTTGGGGACACCGGTGTCGGGATTCTCGATCTTCCCGTACAGCTGGTCGACGGTGTTGGCCAGCGCGGGCACGCTGGGCGCGGTGACGGTGGCGTACTTGAGCCCCAACGCCTTGAGCTTGCGCTCGACCCCGGGGTTCGCCGCCGCCCCGACCAGGAACGCGTCCACGTTGTGATACCGCGACATGCCGGTGTCGCCGAGGCGCTTGATCTCGTTGGCCGTGACCTGCGGGATGCCGTGCTTGGTCACATAGAGGATCGGCGCGTCGTCGGGGAAGTGCAGCAACGGCACCGCCGTGATGGCGGTCAGCGGATCGTCGGGGGTGACGAGCGTGACGCCCCACGGCCGGTCCGGATCGTTGTTGTTCTCGTTCGGCGCGTTCTCCGGCAGCGCGGCGGGCCACACGTGCTGGGTGACCGACACCGCCTCCTGGAACGGATCGGCGCCGTAGAGCCGCTGCGTCGTCTTGGTTCCGATCGTCGGCACCAGCGTCGGCTGGCCCGGCGGCGGCGGAACCGAGTAGTCCGGCTTGGCGCTCGGAGCGCCGAATGGCTGCAGCTGCGGGTCGGGGGTCAGCGGCGACACCGTCGCCGCGTCCACGACCTTCACCTGGCCCTCCGCGCGCGAGCCGGAGCGATAGACGCCGGCGGCTGCGACGGCGAGCAGCACGATCGCGACCACGGCGAGGCCGGCGCCGACCATCCTGTCCCAGCTGCGCCCTCGCGGTCGCCGTGGTACCAAACGTGCCACTGGTTCTCCTCGTTGAACACCCGCGAGCCGGGCGGCGGCGCGTGCGGCGGATTCTGCAGGCGGCCCGTCGCCCTGTCGTCGGCCCCCAGGCGGCATTTCCGCATCCGCCGAGCGGTGTACGAGCCGGCGAGCCCGGCTCGGCGATCAGTGGAGCCGCTGCGCTGTCTCCCACGTCCCGAAGTGCGGGACGAGCAGCAGCGCGATCACCACGCCCGTGCCGAGCGCGAGCGCGTGCGCAAGCTGGCGGCTCGCCCGCCCGGGCGCCAGATCAGGACGCCGGTACTCGCGGCTCAGGACACGCGGCAGCGCGGTGAGGTGTCCCAGGATGTGGATCGCGGCGACCGCCAGCCAGACGAAGAAGCTGACCTTGTGGATCGGTAGGACGCTGTCGCGGGAGCTCGGGCCGGCGAGCAGGAGCCACACCCCGGTGGCGAGGACCGTCAGCGTCGACGCGATCAGGACGGGAGCGGTGGCGCGCAGCACGATGGGCGGCGTCCCCCTGCGACGGTACGACACGCTGCCCGTGTAGTAGCGCGCGAACCGGTAGCCCGTGCTCGCCAGTTTCAGTGCGACCGGCGGGATCAGGAGCATCCCGACGAACAGGTGGACCGGGAGGAGTGGCCGCAGGAACAGGATCGTCGCGCCCTCGACCGCGAGGAGACCAAGCAGCAGCACGGCCGTGAGTCCCGTGAGGCGTTCGTTTCCGTCGGTCCCATCCGTGAGGCGTCCCGTCCGGGCACCGCGTTCGCTCAGCGGCATCCAGGCGATGTTCCACCACGTGGGTAAACGCGCGGTCATCAAGCCTTGCGACCTGCTCAGCGTGTTCATGTGGAAGTCAGCCGACTCCGGTCAGTCTGACCGCAATGCAGAACCTCACAGTGCTGGTCACCGGTGGATCGGGATTCATCGGCTCTCACGTCGTCGACGCGTTGATCACGGCCGGGATACGGCCGCGGATCTTCGACATGGAACCGTCCCCGCACCATCCGGCCCCGGCGGTCCGGACGTGCCTGGGCCAGCTCGGCGACCGCGAGGCGCTCGAGGACGCCATGGCCGGCTGCGACGCCGTCCTGCACCTGGCGGCGGTGGCCGACGTCAGCGAGGTCGCGCTCGATCCGGCGTGGGCGGAGGAGGTCAATGCCCGCGGCACGCTCAACGTGCTCGAGGCGGCGCGCGCCGCCGGCGTCGGACGCGTGCTCTACGCCTCCACGATCTGGGTCTACAACGGCCTCGAGGGTCCGGTGGTCGACGAGGACGCCACCCTCGGACTGCCGAACCACCTCTACACGGCGACGAAGATCGCCGGAGAGATGTACTGCAGCTCGTACCGCGAGCTCTACGGGCTCGAGTACACCATCCTGCGCTTCGGCATCCCCTACGGGCCGCGGGCCCGGCCGGCGGCCGTGGTGCCGCAGTTCGTGCGCAAGGCGGTCGACGGCGAGCCGCTGACCGTCGCCGGTCGCGGCGACCAGTCTCGCCGCTTCATCTACGTCGAGGATCTCGCCCAGGGGTGCGTCGCCGCCCTTGCGCCCCATGCCGCGAACCGCGTCTACAACCTGGTCGGGCGGCAGGACACCACCATCCTCGAGATCGCGCAGGTCGTGCGCGAGCTCATCGGCGACGTCGACATCGTCCACGTCGAGTCCCGCGCGGGCGACTTCCGCGGCATCGAGGTCAGCCCGGACCGCGCGCGCGACGAGCTCGGCTGGGAGGCCCGCACCCCGTTCCAAGCCGGGGTCGAGCGCTACATCGACTGGTACCGCGCCGAGCTCGCCGAGCCGGATCTGCTGACCGAGTAGCAGTGCTCCGCGGCGCCGCCGCGGCCGCGCACCTGCACGATTCTCGAAGACATCGTTCGCCGGGATCCGCCTAGCCTCGGCCGCGTGCTCACGACGCTTGCGGAACTGCTGCTCGCCCCCGCGCTGGTGGGACTGGCGACGGTCGCCTCCCGCCGCTGGAACGAGCAGGTCGGCGGCCTCGTCAGCGCCTTCCCGGCGATCGTCGGGCCGCTGCTGCTGATCACCGCGCACCAGCACGGCGCGGCCTTCACCGCCCGGGCGGCGACCGGCACGCTCGCGGGACTCGTCGCCCTGGGAGGCTTCGCGCTCGTCTACGCGCGCATCGCCCAGTCGGCACGATGGCCGGCAGCACTCGCGAGCGCGTGGGTGGTGGCGGTCGCGCTGAGCGCGCTTGCGGGAACGTTCGCGGACGCACTGCCGGCCGCGCTGGTCGCCGCCGCGACGTCGCTGACCGTCGCCTATCTCGCGCTCCCGGCGGCGCCTTCGGACGCCGGCCGCCGCCCGCCTGTCGAGCGTCAGGACGTCGGAAAGCGGATGGCGATCACGCTCGTGCTCGTGGCGGTCCTCGACGCGGCGGCGGGCCGGTTCGGCGCGCTGGCCGGCGGCCTGCTGGCGGCGCTGCCCGTGCTGGCCTCGGTGCTCGCCGTCACCACGCACGATCGACAGGGCGGCGTGGCCGCGCTCGACCTGCTGCGCGGCATGCTCGCCGGCATGGGCGGCTTCATGGCCTTCTGCGCGGTCGTCGCGGCGCTCGCCGAGCCGGTCGGCGTGGGCGGCGCGTTCGCGCTGGCCCTGCTCGCCGCGGTCTCGGCCCAGATCCTCGCGCTCGCGATGGCCAGCCAGCCCGGTCTGCCCCACCAGTCGTCGGCGTAGCGCGTGGCTCCGCGGAGCCGCGGTACGGCGGCTCGCGTCGCTCGATTTCCGGACGCCGCAGGGACGGCCGATACCCGCGGTGCCGGCGCCGGCTCAGCTGCGGGAGGTGACCGACGGGCGCGCGCCGCCCGGGCGCCTCGCGGCCTGAGGGGCGACGCGGGGGCGCGCTCGGTGCTCAGTCGGGCGTGCGCTCGCGCGTGCCCCACCACTCCGAGCCGTAGTCGATCGTGATCTCCTCGTCCGGGTCGATGCCCCGGAGGGCGACGAAGGCGACGGCGGCTTCGCCGTCCTGCACGTACTCGGCGTTCGGGTCGGCGGAGTGGTTGTAGAGCATGCCGTAGCCGAGCAGGAGCACCGACGCGTCGGCGTTCTCGGACGACTCGAAGACGTAGTCGTAGAGCAGGCCGCCGACGTCGTCGGTGGCGACCTCGAGCGTCGGGCAGACCTCGATCGTCTGGCCGGCGGCGATCGGCCGGGCGGCGAACACGCCCCGCCCGTGGGGCCCCTCGCCCACGCGCACGGTCCGCGCGTCGGTGGTGGTCGTCGTCGCGCGCATGGGCGC
>JAXDHL010000424.1:0-2634 GCA_034664525.1 Solirubrobacteraceae bacterium | reverse complement strand
GCGCGGCGGGCGGCGCAGGACGACCTCGGCGCCGTCGCGCGCGACCGCGTAGGTGACGTTGGAGTGCCCGTCGCCGACCGGCTCGACCTGGAGCTCGCCGTCGCCCAGGCCGGCCGCGTCGAGGAAGGCCATCAGCGGCTCGAGCACGAGCAGCGGCGGGCGCTCGTTGCCCTCCGCCTCGGCGTGCGTGCGGACGATGTCGTCGGAGGCGATCCCGTGCGGCACTACGGCACCAACACGAGCTTGCCGACCGTCCCGCGGGAGCGCAGGTCCTCGTGCGCCCGGCGCGCGTCGTCGAGCGGGTACTCGCCCCCGACGACCACCTCGAGCTCGCCCGCGGCGACCATCGCGAACATGCCCTCCATCGCCTCGGTCATCAGGTCGGGCCGGCGCATCATGTGCACGAGCCAGAAGCCGAGCACGCCCTGCGAGCGGGCCATCAGCTGCCCGGGGTCGACCTTCGGCGCGCCCTCGCGCCCGGCCTGGCCGAAGTGCACGAGCCGCCCGAACGGCGCCAGCGCCTTCAGCGACTGCTCGAACGCGCGCCCGCCCACCATCTCGAGCACGACGTCGACCTTCTCGCCGCCGTTGGCCTCGCGCAGCGCGCCGGTCAGGTCCTCGGCTCCGGAGTCCACGACGGCGTCGGCTCCGAGGCGCGTGGCCAGCGCGCGCTTCTCGTCCGAGGACGCCACCCCGATCACCCGCCCGGCCCCGAAGCGCTTGGCGAGCTGGATCGCGAGCGTCCCGACACCCCCGGCCGCGGCGTGCACGACCACGGTCTCCCCCGCCCGCAGCTGGGCGGAGGTGCGCAGCAGGTGCCAGGCGGTCGTGCCCTGCAGGACGAGCGCCAGCGCCTGGAGGTCGCTGACCTCGTCGGGGACCTCCCACATCGCCCCCGGGAACGCGACCGCCTTCTCGGCATAGCCGCCACCGGGGAAGAGGGCGACGACCCGCCGCCCGTCCGGGGTCCTGCCCACCACCTCGCCACCCGGGACGAGCGGCAGCTCGGCCGGCGCAAGGTAGGAGTTCTCGGCCTGGTGGGTGTCGGCCCAGTTGATCCCGGCCGCGGTGACGTCGAGCACGACGCCGCCCTCGGGCGCCACCGGCTCGTCGAGCTCACGCGGCTGCAGGACCTCGGGACCCCCGAACTCGGTGATCTGGATCGCTCTCATCTCCCGCGGGATGGAATCATGCCGGGCGTGGACTTCGCACCGACAGACCGCTCCCGCGACTTCGCCGACCGGCTCACCGCCTTCATGGACGAGCAGGTCTACCCCGCCGAGCCCGTGTTCAAGGAGCAGATCGCGGCGAGCGGCGACCCGCACTTCCACCCGCCGGTGATGGAGGAGCTCAAGGAGGAGGCGCGCCGCCGCGGGCTCTGGAACCTCTTCCACCCGGATCCCGAGTACGGGCCTGGGCTGACCTACTCCGAGTATGCGCCGCTGGCGGAGATCACCGGTCGCAGCGCCATGCTCGCCCCCGAGGCGGTCAACTGCGCGGCGCCGGACACCGGCAACATGGAGGTGCTGACGCAGTTCGGCACCCCCGAACAGCAGGACCGCTGGCTGCGCCCGCTGCTCGACGGCGAGATCCGCTCGGCGTTCGCGATGACCGAGCCCGACGTCGCCTCCTCCGACGCGCGCAACATCCAGCTGCGGATCGAGCGCGACGGCGACGAGTACGTCCTCAACGGCCGCAAGTGGTGGACGTCCGGTGCCATGCGCGAGCGCTGCCGGATCTTCATCGTCATGGGCAAGACCGACCCGGATGCCGCCACCTACAAGCAGCAGTCGATGATCCTCGTCCCGCGCGACACGCCGGGCGTGACCGTCCTGCGCAACCTGCCGGTGTTCGGCTACGTCGACCCCGAGGGCCACGCCGAGGTCGTCTTCGAGGACGTGCGCGTTCCGGCGTCGAACATCATCAGCGGCGAGGGCGACGGTTTCATGATCGCCCAGGCCCGGCTCGGCCCGGGCCGCATCCACCACTGCATGCGCACGATCGGCGCGGCCGAGCGCGCGCTCGACCTGATGTGCGAGCGGGCGATCGCGCGCGAGACCTTCGGCGCCCCGGTCGCCACGCGCTCGAACGTCCTCGACTGGGTCGCCGAGTCGCGCATCGACCTCGAGATGATCCGGCTGCTGACGCTCAAGACGGCGTGGCTGATCGACACGGTCGGCAACAAGCACGCACGCACCGAGATCGCGGCGATCAAGGTGGCGGCGCCGAACCTCGCGCTGCGGGTCATCGACCGGGCGATCCAGGTCCACGGCGGCGGCGGCGTGTCCGACGACTTCCCGCTGGCGATGATGTACGCGCACGTGCGCACGCTGCGGCTCGCCGACGGGCCAGACGAGGTGCACAAGCTCTCCATCGCGCGCACCGAGATGCGCAAGCACGTGGCCGAGACGGCGTGACCGCGGGGCTGGCCCGGGAGCGCCTCGGCGACGTCGAGGTGCTCCGGCTCGATCGCCCGCAGCGGCGCAACGCGATGGACACGCGGCTGGTCGACGCGCTGCTGGCAGCGCTCCGGGAGGCCGCCGGCGACGACCGGCTGCGGGCGCTGGTGTTCTCGACCACGGATCCCGCCGCGCTGTCGGCCGGGGCCGACGTCGGCGAGGACCTCGACCGCGA
>JAXDHL010000423.1:0-2638 GCA_034664525.1 Solirubrobacteraceae bacterium | reverse complement strand
GCACGCCGCCGCGGCGCTGACCGGCGACCGCCGCATGAGCATGATCGAGGTAGCGGCCGCTGCAGGGGTCGGGCGCTCGACCCTGTACCGGCACTTCCCGACCAAGCGCGCGCTCGCCGGCGCCCTGTCCGAGGTCGAGCGACCGGATCCGCTGCGCACCCCGTCGGCGGACGTCGTACCCGTGGGCCACAAGGCCCCGGGGCAGCTCGGGAGCGCACGTCCGCTGCGCCTGGAGGTGACCCACGTCCTCGACGAAGTGCCGCCGCACCTGATCGCCGACCAGCTCGTCGCCGAGGCACGCCGCGAGGCAGGCATCGCGATCGCCCTCTACGTCGTCGACATCGACGGCTCGCAGCTCGTCCGGCTGGCCGGCTCGGACGACTTCCCGACGCGGCTCAAGGCACCGCCGGCGCTGGGCCCCGAGATCGTGCCGGAGGGGCTCCCCGGGTTCTATGCGCGCCTGCGCCGCAGGCTGCCGCAGTGCACCGCGGTGCCGTTGTGGCTGCGCGGCCGGGTGATCGGCCTGCTGCTGTGCGTTGGCACACCAGTCATGCCGCTCGAGGACATCGCCAAGCAGGGAGCAGCGGCGCTCGAGCTCGCCAACGACTACACGGACCTGATCGAGGCGGTGCGGCGGCGCAAGCCCACCACCCCCGCCGCCGAGGTCCAGCTCGATCTCCTGCCGCCCCGCATCGTGCGCGTCACCGGAGCCCAGATCGCGGGCGGGCTGCTGCCGAGCTACGAGGTGGCGGGCGACTGGTTCGACTATGTGGAGAACCGCGACGGCACCTGGGTTGCGATCGCCGAGGCGTTGGGAGGCGGCCCGACCGCCGCCGGGTTCAGCGCCGCGGCGCTTGGTGCGCTCCGCGCCGCCCGGCGGAGCGGCGCCGATCTGCTCGCCGCGGTGTCGACGCTCGACGAGACCGTGCGCGGCCTCGGAGGCGACGGCTTCTGCATCACGGCCATCCTCGCCCGCTGGCACGCGCCAACCGGCACCGTCACCTGGGTCAATTGCGGGCACCCACCGGGCTACGTCGCCGGCCACGAGGGAGCGCTCAGGCGGCTCGATGGCCCGGAGCATCCGCCGCTGGGTCGCGGTGCGGGCACCCGGTGGACCAAGACCGTCACGCGGCTGCACCCGGGCGAGCGGCTCGTACTGGTCACCAACGGCGTGATGGAGCGGCCGCTTGAGAGTGGTGGCGTGTTCGGTCTCGACGGCCTGGCCCGCGCCGTGGAGCGCGCCGTCGCCCCGACCGCCCCAGCCACCGCGCTGGCGATCCAGCAGGCGGTCATGGCGGCGTGGAGCGAGCCGCTGGAGGACGACGCGACGCTGCTCGTGCTCGCCGTCGACTAAACCTGGTTCCAGGCTAAAGCTGGCCTGAGCCGAGCGCGAGCTCCTGGGCCTGATCGGCGAGCTCGACGACGCCCTCGCCGAACTGCTTCAGGTACGGGTCGTCGGTGGAGCCGGAGATGGCGCGCTTGTAGTTGCCCTCCATGAACACGATCGACTTCCAGATCGCCAGCGTCAGGTACCAGCGCATGTCGCCCATCGAGCGGCCCGAGCCTTCCTCGTAGCGGGCGACGAGCTCCGCGCGGGTCGGGAAGCCCGGGAGGCGGGTGACCTTGCCGAGATGCTCGCGCAGGCCCGAGGACGGGTCGTCGGCCTGCGTCCACAGCGCGCACAGGTAGCCCAGGTCGGCCAGCGGGTCGCCGATCGTCGCCATCTCCCAGTCGAAGATCGCGACCAGCCGGGCGGGCGGGCCGGGCGCGTACATCGTGTTGCCGAGCCGGTAGTCGCCGTGGACGACGGTCGCCTCGCCGGACTCGGGGAGGTTGGAGCGCAGCCACTCGCCGACGGTCTCGACCGCCGGCAGATCGCGGGTCCGGTTGTGCTCCCACAGCCCCCCGAAGCGGCGAAGCTGGCGCTCCAGGTAGCCCTGCGGCTTCCCGAAGCCCTCCAGGCCGGCGGCGCGCCAATCGGCGGCGTGCATCTCGACCAGCGCGTCGACCAGCTCCTCGCCGATCCGCCGGCGCTCCTCGACGGCGTCCAGCGCTGGCGGGACCACGTCCACGATCACCTCGCCCTCGACGCGCTCCATGACGTAGAACGGGCTGCCGATCACGCGCTCGTCGTCCCCGACCGCGAGCACCTTCGGCACCCGGACACCCCGGCCGTCGAGCGCGCGCAGCACGCGCGCCTCGCGCAGCACGTCGTGGGCCGACGGCGGCAGCGGCGGGCGCGGCGGGCGGCGCAGCACGAACTCCGCGTCTCCGCGGGTGACCGCGTAGGTGACGTTGGAGTGGCCCTCGCCGATCGTCTTGAACTGCGGCTCGCCGCTGCCGAGGCCGTGCGCGTCGAGGAACGCCAGCAGCGGGTCGAGCACGAGCAGCGGCGGGCGCTCGTTGCCGGCGGCGTCGTCGGGCGCGCGGACGATGTCGTCGGGGGCGATCGGGATCGGCATCACAGCAAGTCTCCCGCAGCGGCCTTCGTCGACTCGTTCTCCATCGCGAGCTTCAGGCACTCGCGCGCGATCGTCATGCGGTGCACCTCGGAGGCGCCGTCGTAGATCCGCGCGGCACGCGCGTCGGCGTACCACTGCGCGATCGGCAGCTCCATCGCGATCCCGGCGGCGCCGTG
>JAXDHL010000422.1:0-6009 GCA_034664525.1 Solirubrobacteraceae bacterium | reverse complement strand
CGTCGAGCGTGGCCTGCGGCCGGCTGAAGAACGTGACGTCGATGCGGTCGAGGAACGACGGCACCCGGTCGCCCCACGGAGTGGCGATGAACGGCCAGAACGGCGACCCGTGCTCGACCAGGACGCGGAAATACAAGAGCCCGCCCACCACGGCGGCGACGACGGCCGCGGCGACGAGCGCCGCGCGCGGGCGCAGCGGCGGCCGCACCCCGAGCAGCGCGATGGCGGCGATCAGCGGCGCCGTCGTCGTCTTCGCGCCGAGCGCCAGCCCCGCGGCGACGACGGCGGGCGCCAGCAGCCGCGGCTCCCGCGTCGCCACCAGCGTCGCGCAGCAGGTCAGCCAGGCGAGCGCGCCGACGTCGGTGTGCGGGCCGATGTAGAGCGCGGCCAGGATCGGCACGAGCAGCACCGCGGCCACGCCCAGCCCGGCGACGAGCCGGCTCGCGCCCAGGACGCGCAGGCCGGTGAAGCCCGCGAAGCCGGCGAGCGCCGCCATCGCCGGCGCCCACAGGATCGCGGCGCCGAAGCCGTGCGAGATCCCCAGCACCCACGCCACCAGCGTCTCGTCGAGCAGCGGGTAGTTGCCGACCGGGAACTCGAACACCACCTGGCGCACCGCGCCCGTGTCGCCGTGCTGCACCCAGCCGATCGACTCGGGCAGGTGGTAGGTCAGGGGGTCCGACCCCAGCCCCGGGTGCTTGACGATCCAGGCCACCCACGCGGCGGCGATCCCGCCGACGACGCCGAGCGCCAGCCGCTCGCGGTCGTCGAGCTCGAGCCGCAGCGGGCCGGGCACGGGAAGCACGGCGCGGCCGGCGGCGAACGCGACCAGGGCGAGCGCGGTCAGGGCGAGCGCCGACCCGCCGAGCCCGAGCCGGCCGAGCAGCAGCGCGCTCAGGGCCGCCGTGCCGGCCGCGAGCGGCGCCGCCGCCACGATCCGCAGCGCGCCGTCGGCGCCCAGCGCCGCGGCCGCGCGCAGACCCGCCGCGGCCAGCGCCGCGACCGCCGCGACGAGCAGCACCGCTCCGACGATGCCCATCAGCGTGCCGCGGCCACCGTGCGCCGGCGCCGCCGCCGGCGGCCCGCCCGCATCGCCGGCCGCTCGACCAGCCGGTAGGCGATCGTCGCCACGACCGTCGTGCCGGCGACGGCGACGATCCACCAGGGGATGAGCTCCCATCCCCGCTCGGGCGCGCGGCCCCAGCTGTGCTGCATCTGGTGCAGCACGGCGTAGTGGAACAGGTAGAAGGAGAACGAGATCGTGCCTGCGTAGACCAGCGGGCGCCAGGCGAGCAGCCGCCGCACCCGGCCGACGGACGGGTCGCCGAACACGGCCGGCGCGAGCAGGCAGACGACGACCCCGCAATAGAAGAGGTGGCGCTCGAGGTAGATCCGGCCCGTCAGCCGGTCCTGAAACGAGCCGTCGGGACCGGCCAGCCAGCACGCTCCGAGCCAGAACGCCAGCGCCAGCCCCCACGCGATCCCGGGCCGCCGCTCGATCACGCTCACCCACGGCCACGACGGCCGCTCGTCGGCGACGTGGACGCTCAGCAGCGCCAGCAGCATCCCCAGCGCGAGCAGGTCGAGCCAGGTCGGCATCGCCAGCAGGTAGGGGAGGGCTGCGGGCGTCGCGGGGTCGAGTTGTGACAGCACCAGCAGCTTCCAGGCGATCGACGCCGCGATCAGCCCCGCGATCCCGAGCGCCTCGGCGCGCGGCGACGGGCGCAGGCGCTGCATCAGCAGCACCCAGGCGGGCAGCGCCAGGTAGAAGACCATCTCGACGCACAGCGTCCACGCCTGGCCGATGCCGGCGATCGCCGTCCGTGCCGAGTAGGTCTGCCCGAAGCCGTAGAAGCGCAGGATCCCCTCGGATGAGCGCACCTCGGAGAACCCCGGCGGCCGCCACCAGAACCACAGCGCCAGGACGGTCAGCGCGAACCAGTAGCCCGGCACGATCCGCAGCACCCGCCGCACGCCGTAGGTGGTCAGCGACGGCGCCGGCTGGTCGCGTCGCCGCGCGGCCACGAACGGCCGGTAGAGCAGGAACCCCGAGATGCCGAGGAACACCGGGACCGCCACGTCGAGGTGCATGACGTAGCGCCACCAGCCCGGGCCGCCGATCCCGTTGTAGAGCGCCGGCAGGTAGACGCCGTGATACGTCAGGACCGCGATCGCCGCCAGTCCGCGCAGCGCGCCGAACAGCGGGAAGTGGTCCGGGCGCGGCGGCCGGCCGGGGAGGTCGGGCATTCGCGGCGCGAAACTATCGGAGCCGTAGGATGCGCGCGTGCGCACGCCGCCCGTGATCGACGCGCCCGCGGCGGCGCGCTGCCGGTGGTGCGGCGCGCCGTTCGGCGCGCGCGCCGAGCACCTCGCCGGCCGCACGCGCTGCCCGGACTGCGGCGTCGCGACGACCGATCCGTTCCCGACGCCGGAGGAGCTCGACGCCGCCTACGCGTCCTGGTACCGCCCGGACGCCGGGCGCTTCTCCGGGCCCGGCGACAAGCTGCTGCGGCGCACCCGCGCGCAGCTCGCCCGCCGGGTCGATGACCTCGCCCCGCCCGGCTCGGTGCTGGACGTCGGGTCCGGCGACGGGACGCTCGTGGCCGCGCTGCGCGCCGCAGGCCGGGCGGCCGAGGGACTCGAGCGTGGCGACCGCGACCTGGCCGCCATCACCGAGCCGCAGGCCGCGGTGGTGTTCTGGCACTCGCTCGAGCACCTGCCCGAGCCGGCGCAGGCGCTCGCCCACGCCGCCTCGCTGCTCGTGCCCGGCGGCCTGCTCGTGATCGCGGCGCCGAACGCCGCCTCCCTGCAGGCGCGGGTCTTCGGCGACCGCTGGTTCGCGCTCGACCTCCCGCGCCATCTGACCCACGTCACCGCCGACGCACTGGTCGCCCGCTGCGGCGAGCTCGGCTTGCAGGTCGGCCGCGTCTCGCACGTGCGCGGGGGACAGGTCCTGTTCGGCTGGCTGCACGGCCTCGTCGGGCTGCTGCCCGGCCATCCCGATCTCTACGACGCGATCCGGCGCCCCGAGGCGCGCCGCACGGGGCTGCGCGGGCGGCGCCGCGGGCTCGCACTCGCCGGTGCCGTCGCCCTTGCGCCGGTGGCGGTGGCGGGTGCCGTCGCCGAGGTGCTGCTGCGCCGCGGCGGGACCGTGCATGTCGAGGCGGTGCGCTGAGGCGATGGCCGCGGAGCCGCGCTTCGACCTGCGCGGCCGCACCCTGCGCCAGCACGCGGCCCGCGGGACGGTCGTCAACACGGTCTTCCTGGTCGGCGTCAACGCGCTCGCGCTCGTGCGCGGCTTCCTGGTCGCCGGCTTCCTGACGCGCGGCGAGTACGGCGTCTGGGGCGTGCTCACGATCTCGCTCGGGACGCTGCTCGTGCTGCGCCAGATCGGCGTCAGCGACCGCTACGTCCAGCAGGACGAGCCCGATCAGGAGCGGGCGTTCCAGGTCGCATTCACGCTCGAGTGCATCTTCACCGCCGCGTCGTGCGTCCTGCTGCTGATCGCGGTCCCGGTGATCGCGCTGGTCTACGGCCACGCCGGCCTGCTGCTGCCCGGCTTCGCGATCGTGGCGATGGTCCCCGCGCTCGCGCTGCAGTCGCCGCTGTGGGTCTACTACCGGCGGATGGAGTTCGGCCGCCAGCGAACGCTGCAGGCGGCCGACCCGGTGGTCGGCTCGATCGTCGCCGTGGCGCTGGCGGCGGCCGGCCTCGGCTACTGGGCGCTCGTGCTCGGCGCACTCGCCGGCGCCTGGGCGGGCGCGATCGTCAGCGTCCGCGCCTCGCCGTACCCGCTGCGCTTCCGCGCCGGCCGGGCCGAGGCGCGCTCCTACCTGCGGTTCTCGTGGCCGATCGCGATCGGCGGGCTGACCTCGATCGTGATCTCGCAGGGCACGATCCTCGCCGGCGAGGCGGCGGTCGGCCTGGCCGGCGTCGGCGCGATCACGCTCGCGGCGTCGATCTCCCAGTACTCCGACCGCGTTGACCAGATCGTCACCCAGACGCTGTATCCGGCGATCGCCGCGGTCCAGGACCGCCGGGAGACGCTGTTCGAGGTGTTCGTGAAGTCGAACCGGATCGCGCTCATGTGGGGTGCGCCGTTCGGCGTCGGGCTGGCGCTGTTCGCCTCCGACCTCGTCACCTACGGGATCGGCGAGCGCTGGCGGCCGGCGGTCGGCCTGATCGAGGTCTTCGGCGTGATCGCGGCGGTCAACCACGTCGGCTTCAACTGGAGCGCGTTCTTCCGCGCCCGCGGCGAGACGCGCCCGCTGGCCACGCAGGCGCTCGTCACCACCGCCGTCTTCCTCGCGGTCACCGTGCCGCTGACGCTCGCCGGCGGGCTGAACGGGCTGAGCATCGGCATGGTGGCGATGGTCGGCGCGTCGCTGGCGATGCGCGCGTTCTACGTGATGCGGCTGTTCGCGGGCTTCAGCCCGCTGCGCCACGCGCTGCGCGGCCTCGGCCCGACGGTGCCGGCCGCGGCCGCGGTCCTGCTCGTGCGGCTCGCCGGGGGGCTGGGGGACTCGCTGGCCGGTGCGCTGGCCGAGCTCGTGCTGTTCGTGGCGGTCTTCGCCGTCGCCACCGGCGTGCTCGAGCGCCCGCTGCTGCGCGAGGCGGCCGGGTACCTGCGCGCCAAGCCCGCCGCATAGGATCCCGCGCCGGATGACGACCCTCCCGCCCGTGGTGATCCTGTGTGGCGGCCGCGGCACGCGGCTGCAGGAGCGAACGGTCGACATCCCCAAGCCGCTGGTGGAGATCGGCGGCCGGCCGATCCTGTGGCACGTCATGCAGCTCTACCTGACGCAGGGCGCGCGCCGGTTCGTGCTCTGCGGCGGCTACAAGTGCGACATGATCGCGGCGTTCGCCGACGCCGAGTCGTGGCCCGGCGACGCCGTGGTCGAGGTGATCGACACCGGGCTGGACACGCCGACCGGCGGGCGCATCAACCGCGTCCGCGACCGGCTCGGCGAGGCGACGTTCATGGCGACGTACGCCGACGGCGTGGCCGACATCGACCTGGCCGCGCTGCTGGAGCGCCACGGCGCGCACGGGGCGGCGGCGACGGTCACGCTGGTGCGGCCGGAGCTGCCGTTCGGGGTTGCCCTGATGGGCGACGGCGACGTCGTCACCGGCTTCCACGAGAAGCCGCGCTCGGAGCACTGGATCAACGGCGGGTTCTTCTGCTTCGAGCCGCGCGTGTTCGACTACCTGACCGACTCGTCGGTGCTGGAGCGCGAGCCGCTGGAGGGCCTGGCCGAGGACGGCGCGCTGCACGCGTTCCGGCACACGGGGTTCTGGGAGTGCATGGACACCTACAAGGACGCCGTCCAGCTCAACGATCTGTGGTCGGCGGGCACCGCGCCGTGGACGCTGTGGGAGTGACCGGGCTCGCGGTCGTCGTCCCGACGCACGGGCGGCCGCTGCGGCTGCGCTGGCTGCTCAATGCGCTCGAGGAGGCCGAGGACCCGGGGGAGCCGTGGGAGGTCGTGATCGCCCACAACGCCGGCGACCGGCCGGCCGCCGAGCTGCTCGCGGAGCGCGGGACACGGACCGTCGTCCTGCCCGACGGCGCCGGCCCGGCCGCGCTGCGCAACGCCGGCTGGCAGTCGACCGACGCCTCGCTGATCGTGTTCACCGACGACGACTGCCGGCCGCCGCCGTCGTGGCTGCGCGAACTGGCCGGCGCCGCGCGCGCCAACCCGGGCGCGGTCGTCCAGGGCGCGACCCATCCCGACCCGGACGAGCTCGGCGTCTTCCAGCGTGCGCCGCACGCGCGCTCGCAGCAGATCGACCCGCCGCACGTGATGGCCCAGACCTGCAACATCGCCTACCCGCGCGCGGTGCTCGAGGCGGCGGGCGGCATCGACGAGTCGTTTCCGCAGGCGGTGGGGGAGGACACCGACCTCGCGCTGCGCGCCCGCGCCGCCGGCGCGCCGTACGTCGCGGCGCCGGCGGCGCTGACCTACCACGCGGTCGACTGGGGCCTCGTCCGGCGGATCCGCGGCTCGT
>JAXDHL010000421.1:0-8819 GCA_034664525.1 Solirubrobacteraceae bacterium | reverse complement strand
TTGGGCGCGTCGGCGTCGGTGCGCGCGACGAGCATGCACCACTTCGAGTACTGGGCGCCCGAGGTCCAGACCTTCTGACCGGTGATGACCCACTCGTTCCCGTGTTTCACGGCCCTGGTCTTCAGCGAGGCGAGGTCGGAGCCGGCGTCGGGCTCGGAGAAGCCCTGGCACCAGATCTCATCGCCGCTCAGGATCGGCTCGAGGTAGCGCTCCTTCTGGTCGCCGGTCCCCCAGGTCATGATCGTGGGGCCGGCCAGCAGCAGCCCGAGCACGTTGGCCGGCAGCGGCGCTCCGGAGCGGCCGAGCTCCTCGAAGAAGATCGCCGACTCGGTCAGCGTGGCGGCGCGCCCGCCGTACTCCTCCGGCCAGTGCACGGCGGCCAGCCCGTCGGCGGCCAGCCGGCGCTGGAAGTCGCGCCGCCAGGCGTAGTGGCGGGCCTCGTCGTGCTGGGGCTCCGGGCCCGGGTCGTTGGCGGCGAACCAGGCTCGCACCTCGTCCCGGAACGCCGTCTCCCGCTCGTTGAACGTCAGGTCCATGGCTCCTCCTCTCCGGCGAGCCGCTCCGCGAGGCCCACCAGCGTGTCTTCGATGTCGGCGACGGGCAGGCCGGCCCGGACCCGGCTGCAGGCGAGCTCGTGCACGCCCGCCGCCAGGACGAACAGCGCGTCGTCCGGGGGCACCGGGTGCGGTGAGCGGGCGAAGGTCTTGCCGTAGCGGGCGGCGAAGCGCGCCATCGCCGCATCGCGCTCGGAGCCGACGGCGGGCCACTCGAGCAGGTAGACGCGGGCGAACAGCGGCTCCTCGTCGAGCACGCGCAGGTAGGCGCGGATGCCGAGTCGCAGCTCCTCGCGCCAGCCGGCCGCTCCCGCGACGGCGGCGGCCACGCGCTCCTCGATGACCTCGTTGCCGAGCCGGTAGGCGGCGGCCAGGCACGCCTCCTTGGACTCGAACAGGGCGTAGAACGTGCCGCGCGAGACGCGGGCCAGCCGCACCGCGTCGGCCACCGTGGCCGCGGCGAAGCCCTTGTCGGCGACGGCCTGGACCATCGCCTCCAGCAGCTTGGCCCGCTGGTGGCGCTCCGTCAGCAGCGGGCCGAGCGACGGGTGCGATGCGACGAGCGACGAGGGCACGGCCATCGAGGCACCGTACCGTACGGGTACACGCGGCGTACCCCTTGGGTACCGGGCGTCGGTCAGCTGAGCGCGTACAGCGTCCCCGCGGTCACGCCGGCGTCGGTCACCTCCGTCCCGTGCTGCGTGATCCAGGACGTCAGCTGCGAGGACGACCCGCCGCCGCCCGGCCCGCCGCCCATGCCGGTGCCCAGCAGGACGTACTTGAGCTGGCCGGACTTCACCATGTTCGCCAGCTGGGTGGTGGTCGGCGCCGGATCCTGGCCGCTGAAGCCGCCGATCGTGACGACCGCCTTCCCGGTCTGCAGGATGATCGGGGCCGAGGCGTGCGAGGACTGGACCGCGACGAGGTACGTCGCCGACCCCTGGTGGGCGAGCAGGTAGTCGAGCGTCGTGGACGACAAGCTCCCGCCGCCGCCGCCCGGCCCGCCGATCATGCCCGACGACGTCGGGCCGGCCAGCACGTTGTTGCCGTCCAGGGGATGGCTCGCGGTCGCGACCGCGTAGGACGCCGGCCCGGCCGCGGCTGCGAGAGCCGCAGCGAGGGCGACCGTCACTGCGGCGCGCCGCGGCAGCCCGCCCGGCATCCGCGCGACGACCAGGCCGACGATCGCGATCGCCGCGGCGGCGACGACGGCGACCTTGACCCACGGCGCGAAGTCCGGGGTCCGGCTCAGGAGCAGCACGCTCGTCTCGGCGGTCAGGCCGATCGCGACCGCGGCCGCCAGCGTGCCGTACCAGGAGCGCTTCGCCCAGCGGGCGAGCAGCACCGCGCCCGCGCCGCTCAGCGCGGCCACGGCGGGCGCCAGGGCGCTCACGTAGTAGGGGTGGAAGATCCCCTGCTGGTAGCTGAAGACGGCGACGAGGACGACCGCCCAGGCGCCGAACAGGATCAGCCCGGCGCGGCGGGCGTCGGTCCGCGATCCGCGCCGCGTGAGCCACAGGCCGGCGACGAGCGAGACGGCGGCGAGCGGGAGCAGCCAGGCGATCTGCCCGCCGACCTCGGCGTTGAACATCCGCCACGCGCCGGCCACCCCGCCGAAGCTGCGGCCCATGCCGCCCTCGGACGCCCCGGTGATCCGGCCGAAGCCGTTGTAGCCGAAGATCAGGTTCCAGACCGAGCCGTCGGTGGACCCGCCGATGTACGGCTTCGAGCCCGGCCACAGCGTGACCGCGACCGGCCACGCTGCCGATACCGCGACCATCGTGGCGCCGGCGATCAGCAGTTGCCGGATGCGCGTCGCGAGCGCCGGCGGACCGGCGACCAGGTAGACGGCGCCGAGCGCCGGCACGACCATCCAGCCCTGCAGCATCTTGGTCATGAACGCCAGGCCGACGACGGCGCCGGCCCACGCCAGATGCTTGGTGCGGCCGGACTCGAGCGCCTTGACGACGAGCCAGGCCGAGACGACGAGCAGCAGGACCAGCAGCGCGTCGGGATTGTTGACGCGGCCGATCGCGATCGTCACCGGCGTGATCGCCAGCGCGAGCGCGGCGATGATCCCCGCCACCGGGCCGAACAGCCGGCGCACGGTGGCGAACAGGACGCCGACGGCGGCGATCGTGCACAGCGCCTCCGGCAGCAGCATCGAGAACGACGAGAAGCCGAGCACACGACCGGACAGGCCCATCAGCCAGATCGACAGCGGCGGCTTGTCGACCGTGATGAACGACCCCGGATCGATCGACCCGAAGAACAGCGCCTTCCAGCTCTCCGTCGCCGACTTCACGGCGGCGGCGTAGTAGGTGTTCGAGCTGCCGGAGGCGGTCAGGTTCCAGAGGCAGAGCACGGCGGCGAGCGCGAGCACGCCGAACAGCGCGGGACGGATCCAGGCCGGATCGGATTCGTGGCCGCGGGCCAGTGCGCGCAGCCGGCCCGTCGGGGCGGGCCGGGGAGCGCGGCGGGGCCGCGGAAGGACGGTCGTGGACATGCTGGCAGGCTGGCCGCCCGCGGTGGCAGCCGGGTGGGCAGCGGCTGTGAGGTTCCTGGGAGGGCGCCCTGCGCTATCGCCGCGCCCGCGCGGTGTCCTGCATCGCCTGCCGCGCGAAGATCTGCTGCATCGTGATCGTCCGCTCGGACCGGGCCCGGCCGAGGAACGAGATCGTCCAGTGCAACAGCGCCGTGACGCGGTTCTTGAAGCCGGTCAGGAAGGTGAGGTGGACGACGAGCCAGATCAGCCATCCGAGTAGGCCCGACACCTCGATCCTGCCCCACTTGCCGACCGCGTAGTAGCGCGTGATCGACGCCAGGTCGCCGAGGCTGCGATAGCGGAAGCGGCGCGGCACGGTGTCGCCGGCGAGCCGGCGGTCGATCTGCAGCGCCGAGTGCATCCCGGACTGCATCGCCACCTCGGCGACCCCGGGCAGCCGGTCCGGGTGCTGCATCAGGTCGCCGATCACGAACACGTCCGGGTGGCCGGGCAGCGTGCAGTCGGGCTCGACCGGAACGCGGCCGCCGCGACCGAGCTCGATTCCCGCGCGCTCGCACAGGACGGCGCCGAGCGGCGCCCCGGCGACGCCCGCGGCCCAGATCTTGGTGATCGCCTCGATGCGCCGCGTCCGCGGGTCCTCCGTGTCGAGGTCGATCCCGTGCTCGTCCACGCTCGAGACGATGGCGCCGAGGTGCACCTCGACACCGAGGCGCTCGAGCTCGGCCTGCGCCTTGCCGCCGAGGCGCGGACCGAAGGATCCGAGCAGTTGCGACGCGCCGTCGACGAGGACGATCCGGGCGTCGCGCGGGTTGATGCGGCGGAAGTTGTTGCCGCTGAGCGTCCGGTGCGCGAGCTCGGCGATCTGCCCCGCCATCTCGACGCCGGTCGGGCCGCCGCCGACGACCACGAAGGTCATCCACGCCTCGCGCTCGGACGGGTCCTCCTCGAGCTCGGCGATCTCGAACGCGCCGAAGATCCGGCCGCGCAGCTCGAGCGCGTCGTCGATCGACTTCAGGCCCGGCGCCCAGCGGGCGAACTCGTCGTCGCCGAAGTACGACGTGCGGGCGCCCGCGGCGATGATCAGGCTGTCATACGGCGTCACGGTCCGCTTGTCGAGCACCGACGAGCTGACCGTCCGCGCATCGAGGTCGATGTCCGTGACCTCGCCGAGCAGCACCCGCGCGTTGGCCTGGCGGCGCAGGATGTCGCGCATCGGCGGCGCGATCTCGCCCTCGGAGAGGATGCCGGTCGCCACCTGGTAGAGCAGCGGCTGGAACAGGTGGTGCGTCCCGCGGTCGATCACCGTCACGTCGCAGTCGACGTGGCGGAGGACCTTGGTCGCGAACAGGCCGCCGAAGCCGGAGCCGACGACGACGACGCGATGCCGGGGAGGAGTGGGCATGGTGGTCACCAGGATCTGGTTAGGCCACCGTCGACCAGCAGCGACTGCCCGGTCACGTACGAGGCGGGCTCCGAGCACAGGAACGCGGCGACGGCGGCGATCTCCTCGACCGTACCCGCCCGTCCCGCGGGCACACCCGCGCCGGCGGTCTCGATGTCCCCGTGGTTGGTCCGCAGACGATCGGTCCAGATGCGGCCGGGCAGGACGGCGTTGAGCGTCACGCCGTCGGCGGCCGACTCGCGCGCGAGGTGCTTGAGGCCGGCCAGCAGCCCCGGCCGGTTGGCGTTCGAGAGCTGCAGGCCGGGTAGCGGCTCGCGCGCCGCGCTGGAGGAGACGGCGACGACGCGGCCCCAGCCGCGCTCGCGCATCGGCGGCAGCAGCCGGCGCAGCAGCAGCATCGGGGAGATCACGAGCGTCCGGTGCGCTGCCTCCCAGGCGGCGGCGTCGAAGCTCAGGGGATCGGGATCCAGCGGCGGCCCACCCGTGTTCAGCACGAGGATGTCGACCGGCCCGAGATCGCGCTCGACGGCGTCCGCGAGCGGGTCGATCGCGTCCAGGTCGGCGGCGTCGAACCGGTAGCCGTTCGGCACGTCACCGGAACTCCGGGAGGCGACCGCCACGGTCGCGCCCTCCGCCGCCAGCACGTCCGCGATCCCGCGCCCGATGCCGCGCGCGCCGCCCGTCACGAGCGCCACGCGCCCCGCGAGTCCGAGATCCATGCCCCCAGTGTCGCGGATCGAAAGACGGGTAGGTTGCGCTGCGTGCCAGACGGCGCCACCACCCAGTCGGCCGCCCCCGCGCCGGCGCGCGGCGCCATGCATCCCGGCCACCGTGCCGGCGTCGCCGCCCTGACGCTCGGCGCCCTCGGCGTGGTGTTCGGCGACATCGGGACGTCGCCGCTGTACGCGCTGCACACGGTCTTCGGCGAGGAGGGCATCGCTCCGTCGCGGACGGCCGTCTACGGCGTGATCTCGCTCGTGGTGTGGTCGGTCACGATCGTCGTCTCGCTCAAGTACGTGACGTTCATCATGCGCGCCGACAACGAGGGGGAGGGCGGCATCATGGCCCTGATCGCGCTGATCCAGGGGACGCGCTTCAAGGGCCGCCGGGTGTCGGTTGCGCTCGTCGCCTTGGGGATCTTCGGCGCGTCGCTGTTCTACGGCGACGGGATGATCACGCCGGCGATCTCGGTGCTGTCGGCGGTCGAGGGCGTGAAGGTCGTCTCGCCGTCGCTGGACGCGCTGGTGATCCCGATCACGCTGGTGATCATCGTCGTCCTGTTCGGCATCCAGCGCTTCGGGACGGGCGCGGTGGGCCGGGCGTTCGGCCCGGTCATGGGCATCTGGTTCGTCCTGCTGGCGCTGGGCGGGGTCGCCCACATCGCCGACCACCCGGGGATCCTGCGCGCGCTCTCCCCCAGCTACGCGCTGTCGTTCCTGTTCGGCCACCCGGGGACGGCGTTCATCGCGCTCGGCGGCGTCGTGCTCACGATCACCGGCGCCGAGGCGCTGTACGCCGACATGGGCCACTTCGGCCGCTCGCCGATCCGCCGCGCCTGGTTCCTGTTCGTGTTCCCCGCGCTGATGCTCAACTACATGGGCCAGGGATCGCTGATCCTGGAGTCGCACAACGCGATCGACAACCCGTTCTTCCTGCTGTACCCGCACTGGGCGCGGATGCCGATGGTGGCGGTGGCGACCGTGGCCACGATCATCGCCTCGCAGGCGGTGATCTCCGGCGCCTTCAGCGTGACCCGCCAGGCGGTCCAGCTCGGCTTCCTGCCGCGCCTCCAGATCCTCCAGACCTCGCGCGAGGAGGTCGGGCAGGTCTACGTCCCGGCCGTCAACTGGGGCATCTTCGTCGCGGTGGCGGCGCTCGTCGTCGGCTTCGGGTCAAGCGCCGCGCTGGCGGCCGCCTACGGCATCGCCGTCACCGGCACGCTGGCGATCGACACGATCCTGTTCTTCGTCGTGGTGCGCCAGCGCTGGCGGCGCCCGCTCGCGCTGGTGGCACTCGGGGCCGCCGCGTTCCTCACCGTCGACCTGCTGTTCCTGTCGGCCAACGTCTCGAAGATCCCGCACGGCGGCTGGTTCCCACTGGTGATCGCGCTGTCGGTGTTCACCGTGCTGGCCACCTGGCAGCGCGGTCGCGGCCTGATCACGGTCCGCCGCACGACTCTCGAAGGGTCGCTGCGCGACTTCATCCGTGAGCTGCACGATCGCCGCGTGCCGGTCACGCGCGTGCCCGGGACGGCGGTCTTCCTGCACGCCAACAACGAGACGACGCCGCTCGCCATGCGCGCGAACATCGAGCACAACCACACGTTGCACGAGTCCGTGGTCGTGTTCTCCGTCGAGATGCTGCGCGTCCCGCACGTCCACGACGACGACCGCATCACGGTCGACGAGCTCGGCTTCGCCGACGACGGCATCACGCACGTCAAGGCGCGCTACGGCTTCTCGGACGATCCGAACGTGCCGGCTGCGCTGCGCGAGGCCGCCGCGATGGGGCTCGAGCGCCCGATCGACGTCGACCACGCGTCCTACTTCCTGTCGCAGATGACGATCGTGCCCTCCGGCGACCGCTCGATGGCCAGGTGGCGCAAGCGCCTGTTCACCACGATGGCGCGCAACGCCGCCAACGCCGCGGACTACTTCCAGCTGCCCTGGGATCGCGTGGTGACCACCGGCTCCCAGATCGAGCTCTGAACCGGCAGACTGGCCCCATGGCCAGCCTGACCGCTCCCGCGACGAGCATCCCGTCCACGCGGATCACCTCCGCACAGCTGGAGGCCCTCGCCGGCCGGGTCCGCACCGCGGCCCCGCGCGAGGGCATGGAGATCGAGCAGCCGTTCACCGGCGCCCCGCTCGGCGTCGTCCCGCGATGCGCGGTCGAGGACGTCGCGCCCGCCGTCGCCCGCGCGCGTGCCGCCCAGGCCGCCTGGGCGCAGACGAGCTTCGCCGAGCGCAAGCGCATCCTGCTGCGCTTCCACGACCTGGTCCTCGCCCGCCAGGACGAGATCCTCGACCTGTTGCAGCTCGAGTCGGGCAAGGCGCGACGGCACGCCTTCGAGGAGGTCCTCGACGTCGCCATCGTCGCCCGCTACTACGCCAACACGGCCGCCCGGCACCTGCGCTCGCGGCGCCGTCGCGGCGCGCTGCCGTTCCTGACCGCCGCCTACGAGCACCACCACCCGCTCGGCGTCGTCGGCATCATCGCGCCCTGGAACTACCCGCTCACGCTGTCGATCTCGGACGCGATCCCTGCGCTCGCCGCCGGCAACGCGGTCGTCCTCAAGCCCGACGGGCAGACGCCGTTCAGCGCGCTCTGGGGGTTCGCGCTGCTCGAGCAGGCGGGGCTGCCCGAGGGGCTGGTGCAGGTGCTGACCGGATCGGGCGCCGAGCTCGGCCCGCACATCATCGCCGCCGCCGACTACGTGATGTTCACCGGCTCGACCGCCACCGGTCGCACGGTCGCCGAGCAGGCCGGGCGCAACCTGATCGGCGCCTCGATGGAGCTCGGCGGCAAGAACGCGATGATCGTCTGCCACGACGCCGACCTCGCCCGCGCGGTCGAGGGCGCCGAGCGCGCACTGTTCTCCAACGCCGGGCAGCTGTGCATCTCGATCGAGCGCCTGTACGTCCACGAGGCGATCGCGGACGAGTTCACCCGCCGCCTGACCGAGCGCGTGCGCGCGATGCGGCTCGGCACCGCGCTCGACTACTCCGCGGACATGGGCTCGCTGATCTCGCGCTCCCAGCTCGACGCCGTCACCGCGCACGTCGAGGATGCGCTCGGCAAGGGCGCCGAGCTGCTGGCCGGCGGCCGCCCGCGCCCGGATGTCGGCCCGTACTTCTACGAGCCGACGCTGCTCGGCCGGGTGGCGGACGGGATGAGCCTGTTCCGCGACGAGACGTTCGGGCCGGTGGTCGCGGTCTCGGGCTTCGGCGACGAGGACGAGGTGGTGGAGCGCGCGAACGACTCCGACTACGGCCTGAACCTGTCGCTGTGGACCCGCGACACGCGCCGCGGCCGGGCGCTGGCGACGCGCCTGAAGGCGGGGACGGTCAACGTCAACGAGGGCTACGCCGCCGCGTGGGCGTCGGTCGACGCGCCGATGGGCGGGATGCGCGCCTCCGGCCTCGGCCGCCGGCACGGCGAGGCCGGGATCACCAAGTACACCGAGGCGCAGACCGTCGCGGTCCAGAAGCTGCTGCCGATCGCGCCGCCGCGCGGGGTCCCCCAGGGGCTGTGGGGGAAGGCGATGACCTTGTCGCTGCGGCTGCTGCGGCGGCTGCCCGGGGTCAGGTAGCGGCGCCGGCGAAGCGTGCCCGCCGCCGCAGGCGGTGGACCCGGA
>JAXDHL010000420.1:0-7655 GCA_034664525.1 Solirubrobacteraceae bacterium | reverse complement strand
TGACGGTGCTGACCCGGCCGGCCCTCGAGCGAGACACCCTGCTCGGCTATCAGGACGTCCCGTTCGCCGCGCTCATCGTGTGGGCCGTGCTGCTGGAGGCCCGCCGGCCGAAGCGCGGCGCGCCGGTGCTGGCGGTGCTCGCCGTCGCCGGGCTGCTGCGGCCCGAGGCCTGGCTGCTCGCCGGCCTGTACTGGCTCTACCTGTTCCCGGATCGCGACTGGCCGTCGCGGATCAAGCTCGCCCTGCTGGTCGCGATCGGGCCGCTGGTCTGGTTCGGGATGGACCTGATCGTGACCGGCGACGCGCTGCACTCGCTGCACGGGACGGCGGCGCTGGCCGAGACCGCCGGACGCCGCCGGCAGGTCGCCCAGGTTCCGTTCTGGACGGCCAAGTACTTCGGCTACGTGCTGCGCGAGCCGCTCGTGATCGGCGTCCCGCTCGGGCTGGCGTTCGCGTACCGGCAGCGGCTGCGAGGCGCCGTGCTGCCGCTCGCGGTCGCCGCGGCGATGGTGCTCGTCTTCGCGGTCAACCCGGTCTTCGGGCTGCCGCTGATCGGGCGCTACGTGCGCACCCCGTCGGTCCTGCTGACGCTGTTCTACGGGCTCGCCGTGTGCGGCTGGCTGCTGATCGACCGGCCCGGGCGCGAGCGCCGGGCGTGGCAGGCCGTCGCCGTCGTGGCGGTGCTGGCGAGCGTCGTCTACCTGCCGTGGCATCTCAAGCTGCTGCACGGGCTGGTGACGCGCGTCGACCGCAACGGGCAGCTGTACGCCGGGCTGCGCGAGACCGGCCAGTCGCCGGTGGTCCGCGCGGCGGCGCGCCGCTGCGGCGCGATCGCCGCCGCCGACCATCGCCCGGTCCCCTACCTGCGGTACTGGCTCGGCACCGACCCG
Organism: Solirubrobacteraceae bacterium; assembly: GCA_034664525.1. Taxonomy (GTDB): domain Bacteria; phylum Actinomycetota; class Thermoleophilia; order Solirubrobacterales; family Solirubrobacteraceae; genus DATLGB01. The sequence continues at coordinate 6,765 of JAXDHL010000420.1, read as the reverse complement.
GGTTCGGTGACGACGTTCGAGAAGGGCGGCGGGCGGCGCACGAAGCTGCTGCTGTTCCCGCGCAAGGTACCGGTCGTGCGCGACTTCTACCGGCAGAACTTCCCGAAGGCGCGGTCGCCGGCGAGCTACCGCGTCGTCTACCGCAACGCGACCTGGAAGCTGCTGGCCGCGCCGGGCTGCGCGTGAGCGAGGGGGCGCCCGGGCGCCCCCTGTGCGGGACTCAATGGCGGGCGCTGAACGGGGCCGCGCCCTCGACGGGACGGGCCTGGTACACGACCGCGGACGGGATGGCGGCGCTGCCCTCATCGGGGTGCGAGGTGAACGCCGCCGCCGGTGGCGTGGACGTGCTCCGGTCGTCACCGAGGGCGAGGACCAGGGCGACGGCGGTGCCGGCCAGCACCAGGATGATGAGCGTGAGGCGGAGGGCGAGGCCGAAGCTGTGGGCTGCGGCATGGGGTCCGCGGTGCACGAGGTGGGACATGGACGCCTCCTTCAGAGGGTTGAGGACTATGGGGTGTGCCCGACACTCTTCCGCTGCGCCGCCCGCGCGTCGTCACCCGCGGTGGTGAAGCGGGGTCACCCGCGCGGGTGATCGGGCTGGTGGCGGCTCGAAGGGGCCATGACCCCCTCAAGGCGCCACCGGCTCGCCCAGCGCCGCACCGCGAGGTACATGCGCAACGGATCCGTCAGACGTCCTCGAGCGTGACCGCGTCCTGCCCGACCTCGAGGAAGTCGGTGTAGGCGTCGACCACCGCGTCGGCGTCGTCCCACAGCTTCAGCACGCCCTTGTCGAGCCAGACGGCCTGGTCGCAGAGGTCCTTGATCGTCCCCAGCGCGTGCGAGACGAGGACGACGGTGCGGTCCTCGGCGCACAGCTCCTGCATCTTGCGCGCCGACTTGCGGCGGAACTTCGCGTCGCCGACCGACAGCGCCTCGTCGATCAGCAGGATGTCCGGATCCATGTTGACCGCGACGGAGAACGCCAACCGCCCGTACATGCCCGACGAATAGGTGCGCATCGGCATGTCCATGAACTCCTCGAGCTCCGCGAACCGGGCGATCGCCTCGTACTTGCGCTCGACCACCTCGCGTGACAGTCCCGCCGCCAGCCCGCCGAGGACCACGTTCTCGCGCCCGGTCAGCTTCGAGTTGAAGCCGACGCCGAGGGCGAGCAGCGTGGACACGCGCCCGTTGACCTCGACCCGGCCCGAGGTGGGCGGGAGGATGCCGGCGATCGTGCGCATGAGCGTCGACTTGCCCGCGCCGTTGGAGCCGACCACGCCGAGCACGGTCCCGTGCGGGACCTCGAAGGAGACGCCCTTCACGGCCTCGACCTCGCGCACCACGCGCTCGCGGCGGCCGAGCCGGGTGAGCGTCGAGCGCAGCGTCGGCGCGCGCTCGATCGACGTCCGGTAGGTCACCGAGACGTCCTCGACGCGGATCGACGTCCGGTCCTCAGATCCGGACAGCGAACTCACGCTCCCGGGAGAGGAAGAGCAGCGTCCCGACCACGAAGGTGCCGAACGCCCACGCGCCGGCGACCGCGAGCGTCTTCGGACCCGGCGCGGCGCCGAGGTACAGCACGTCGCTCCAGGCGGTGAGCAGCTGGCCGATCGGGTTGACGTCGAGCAGGAACTTGTAGTTGTGCGGGACCTCGTCGGGGAAGTAGAGCACCGGCGAGATGTACAGCCAGACCCGCAGCAGGTAGGGCAAGAAGCTCGCGACGTCGCGGAAGTAGACCTGCGCGGTCGCGGCGATCATCGCGAATCCCGCCGTCAGGATCGTCATCAGCACGATCAGCGGGAAGATCCAGAGCGTGTTCAGGTTCACCGGCAGCCCCGAGGCGAGGTGGATCGGGATGTAGATGATCATCGTCGGCACGAAGCGGATGAAGCCGGTGATGACCGAGGACAGCGGCAGCAGCATGCGCGGGAACGCCGAGTTGAGGATCAGCTTGCCGCCGCCGGTCACGGACTTCGTCCCGTCGCGGATCGAGCCGGAGATGTAGTAGTACGCGAAGACGCCCGCCACCAGGTGCGCGAACGCGCCCGGCGGCCGGTGGCCGCTGCGGACGATGTCGATCAGGATGAAGTAGACGCCGGCGAGCAGCAGCGGGTTCAGGACCAGCCAGAGCTGGCCGAACGCGGTCTCGAAGTGCTGCGCACGCAGCGTGGTGCGCGAGAGCTGGACCGCGAACTCGCGCCGGGCCCAGACCTCGCGGAAGTACTGCCGGATCGGCGGCAGACCCACGAGGTGGGGCTCGTAGACGTGCTGCTCGGTCGCCCATTCGTTGCGGGCGTGGTGGGCGGGCTCGGCTGCCTGGATCGGGGTGCTCATCGGCGGTCGCTCAGAGTACTCACATGATGGGGGGACGCCCGGCGGCGGCCATCCGCCGGATCGTGCTCCAGCGCAGCGGCTTGCGCGGCCCGGCCGGCTGCCGCAGACCGTCCCGGTAGCCGCGCAGCGCCTCCCGTAGCGCCTGCCCGGTCCGGTAGCGCGGGAGGGAACGGAGCGCGAAGTTCGTCACGTACAGGACCGCGAGCGGCGCCGGCAGGTGCCGGCGGGCCAGCCAGACCCGGTTGCGGGCCCCGAAGTAGTACGAGTACCCGTGCGGCGGCAGGCCGGTTACCGGGTGCAGGGCGACGATCCCGCCCGCGTAGAAGACTCGCGAGCCGGCGTCCATGACGCGCCAGCCGAGGTCGATGCCCTCGTGGACGAACCGGAACGGCGCCGGCCAGCCGCCGACGGCCTCGAAGACGCTGCGCCGGGCGGCCACCGCGCCCTCCCACACGACGGTGATGTCGCCCGGGCGGGAGCGGTCCCCGACGCGCAGCCGCGGGACCCAGTCGCGCAGCGGCACGCCGCCATCCCGCGGCGCCACCTCGAGCTGCACCAGCCCGAGCGCCGGGTCGCCCTCGAACAGGGCGGCCACCCGCGCCAGCGCGTCGTCGTCGCGCAGCGCGGCATCGTCGTCGAGGAAGAACAGGTACTCGCCCGTGACGTGGGGGACGCCGGCGTTGCGGCCGGCCGGGATGCCCTCGTCGACCTCCAGGTGCACGCCGCGCGCGCCGTCCGGGAGCCCCTCGGGCCGCCAGCCGTTGCCGACCACGACCACGTCGGTCTCGACGCCGGTCTGGCGCAGCAGCGACTCGACGGCGAGCCGCAGGTCGTCGGGCTTGCGGCCCGTCGTGAGCAGGACGCAGCCGAAGACCGGCGTCATCGCAGGCGCGCGGAGGTGACGATGGCGAGCAGGTGCCCGGCCGCGGTGATGGCGGCGATCGGGACGAGCGCGATGACCAGCGCGCGCGTGGCGTCGTGGTCGTGCACCTGGGTGTCGACGATCGCGGCGATCAGCGCCAGCAGCGTCGCCTCCATGGCCACGAACGCGCGGAAGAACGGGAAGTAGCCGACCCAGCGCCGCAGCCGCGCCAGCCCGCTCGCCCCGGGGGCGGCCACCGCGGCGGTGTCCTCGGCCTTGCCGCGCCCGGATTCCAGCCGCGCGACCGCCACCAGCGCGCTCTCGGTCCGGACCGCGAGCGCCAGCAGGGCCGCGATCAGCCCGAGCGTCACCTCGCCGCAGCGGATCCCGAGCGCGATCGGGAACAGCGTCTCGGTCAGGTAGTGGCCGAGCCGGTCGAGGTAGATCCCGACCGGCGAGAACTGTGAGCGCCAGCGGGCGAGCTCGCCGTCGGAGCAGTCGAGCAGGATCTGCAGCTGGATCAGCACGACGGCGCCGAGCGCGGTCCACACGCCCGGGATCGCCAGCAGCACCGCGGCGAGCACGCCGACGAGGATCATCAGCCAGGTGACCATGTTCGGGGTCAGGCGCGTGCGGATCAGCTGCCGGGTCAGGTACGGCGACGCGCGGCGGATGTAGAGCCGGCCCGCCCAGTGCTCCCCGGAGTTGCGCGCGAAGATCGAGGGCGGCTGGGTGGCCGCGCGCAGCTCAGCGATCGACGGACTCGGCGAACGCGTGGACACGGCGCCGCACCTCCTCGGGGCCGAGGTCCAGGTGCTCGAGGATCGTGAAGCGGCCCGGGCGCGTGGCCGGGGCCTGCTCGACGGCCGCCGCGAACTGCTCGTCGGACAGCCCGAGCTCGGCGTGCGAGCGGGGGAGTCCGTGCTGGGTGAGGCAGCGGTGCAGCGCCCGGAACTGGCGGTCGCTGCCGCGCAGGAGGGCGGTGAACAGCACGCACACGCCGGCGAGCTCGCCGTGGTGCCCGGTCCCGGGGAACAGGTGGTCGATCGCGTGCACGATCTCGTGGTCGCCGCCCGAGCAGGGCCGGGAGGAGCCGGCGGTGGCCATCGCCAGCCCCGATAGGACCAGTCCCTCGGCGAGGGCGATCAGGAACGGGTCGTCGCCGACGCCGTCGCGGCGGTCGATGACGGCCATCGCGGCGGTGTGCGCGAACGTGACCGCCAGGCCGTCGACGGCCTCGCCGCGCTCGCGCTCGGCCAGCCGCCAGTCGGCCACGGCGCCGAGGTTGGAGATCGTGTCGCCGATCCCGGCCCGGCGCATCTCGACCGGCGAGGTGCGCACGTAGTCGAGGTCGACCACGATCGCGATCGGCATCTGCACGCCGAAGGAGCCCTTGCGACCCTGCTCCTGCAGCGAGGCCACCGGCGAGGCGATGCCGTCGTGCGCGAGCGAGGTCGCGACCGCCACCATCGGCAGGCCGCTGAGCGTCGCCGCGTACTTCGTCGTATCGAGCGTGCGGCCGCCGCCGATCCCGACCACCGCGTCGAAGAAGTCGCCGCGCAGCCGCTTGGCGAGGTCCATCGCCGCGCTCACCGAGCCGCCCTCGACGTGCCAGATCTCGGCGTTCTCCAGCGCCGGCTGGACCGTGGCAGCGATCTGCTCGCCCTGCCCGGGCCCGACGACGACGGCGACGTGGCCGCCGGAGGAGATCCGGCGGTCGGCGAGCAGCGGAGCCAGGGACGCCACCGCGCCGGGGCCGATGTCGACCGCCAGCGGGGTGCCGATCATCCGGCTCAGCAGCGGCACGCCACCTCCCGCGCCCGAGCCAGGTCGGCGTGGTCGTCGACCTCGACCCACTCGACCTCGCCGATCGGCGCCACCCCGACGCGGCCGCCGCGCCGGGCGAGCTCCTCGAAGCCGTCCTCGTAGTACAGCTGCGGGTCGCGCTCGAACGTGGCCTGCAGCGCATCGGCCAGCGCGTCCGCGGCGTGCGGCTCGATCAGCGTCAGGCCGATGTACTCGCCGACGGCCTCGGCCGGGTCCATCTGCTTGGTGATCCGGGTCAGCAGCCGCTGCTCGGAGAGCTGGACCTTCATCTGCTCCGCGCCGAGCTCCTGGACGTCGTCGAGCGCGATCACGAGGTCGTCGCCGCGGCCGCGCGAGTCGAGCAGCGCCTCGGTGACGGAGACCGGGGCGATCGTGTCGCCGTTGACCATCACGATCCCGCGCTCGAAGTGCTCGCGCGCGCACCACATGGAGTAGGCGTTGTTCCACTCCTCGGCCTTGTCGTTGAAGACCAGCTCCAGCGATACGCCGTGGCGCTCCTCGAGCTCGGCCTGGCGCTCGCGGACGGCGTCGGCCTTGTAGCCGACGACCAGCAGCACCTCGTCGAGGCCGACCGCCGCGAAGTTCGCCAGCGAGACGTCGAGGATCGTCCGGTCGCCGTCGACCGGCACCAGCGTCTTCGGGACGGTCTCCGTCCAGGGCTGCAGCCGCCGTCCGGCGCCTGCAGCCAGCACCATGCCGATCACGCCTGCTCATCCTCCTGTTCGTCGTACGGATCAGTCCGCCCGGCGCGGTCCGCGACCACCCACGACCGGACCGCCGGGCCGCCGAACAGCGCGCACAGCACGCCGGCCAGCGCCCAGAAGCCCGCCGGTGTCGCGCCCACGATCACCAGCGCGGCCGCGACCACGAGCCGCCCGTCCCAGCCGGCACCGGCCACCGTTGCCGAGCGACGGTAGATGCCGTCGTAGTGATGGAACGCCACCGCGCACAGCAGCGCGTACGCCGCCGGCCCGGTGCCGGCCCCGCCGGCCGCGCCCAGCCACGCGAGGCCGCCGAGCTCGATCGCCCGCAGCAGCGGTGGGGCGAGCCAGCGCAGCCGGTCCGTTTGCGGCCGTCCGGCCGCGGCCGCGCCGAGCACCACCACGGCGGCCGTCGCGGCGGCGACGGCGCCGTCCGGCGGCGTGGCCCCCGTGGCGGCGATCGTGACGGCGAGGATGGCGGCGGCGGCGCCGAGCAGCGCCCACGGCGGGGCGGGGACCGCGCGCCCGATCGGCGCGAGCGCGCGCACGAGCAGGCCGTGGTCGCAGACGGCGAGCAGCCGCGGGTCCTCCGTGTCCGAGGCCGCCAGCGTCGCCCGCGTGCGCACGGAGCGCACGATCCGGCCGGCGAGGCCGGCGGCAAGCGCGAGCGTGCCGCCGCACAGCAGCACGACGAACGTCACCCGGGCGTCGGTCAGCGCCGCCGTCAGCGAGATCACGGCGAAGCGCTCGCCGATCGGGAACGTGACCACCTTCCTGGCCCAGACCCCGGCGCCGGGGCGACCGGCCGCCGGCGGCGCCGGAGCGGGCGCGGGGGCGTCGAGCAGCCAGCCCGGCAGCCCGCTGCCGAGGCCGTCCCCGGGCTGCTCGAGCGGCGGTCGCACGAGCGGTCGGACCGCCTGCCGCTGGGCCGCCGGGTAGGTGAAGTCGATCGCGTGGCGCGTGGTCTGCAACGCCAGCGCCGCGCCCGCGAGCACCCACGGATCGACCCCGTGGCGCGACGCCCCGACGGCCAGGCCG
>JAXDHL010000419.1:0-2897 GCA_034664525.1 Solirubrobacteraceae bacterium | reverse complement strand
CGCCGGGCACGCCCTGGCACGGCGCCGACCTCGACGCCGCCGCGCGGGCCTGCGCGGCGGGCGCCCTGGACGGCGTCGTCCTGCCCAAGTACGAGCACGCCCCGCAACTGGGCGTGCTGCGCGCGGCACTGCCCGCGGGAACCCGCGTCATCGTCGGGTTGGAGACCGCGCTCGGGGTGGCCGACGCCCGGCCGCTGCTGGCGGAGCGGCCGGACGCCGCGTACTTCGGGGCCGAGGACTACATCGCCGACCTCGGGGGCCGACGCTCCACCGCCGGCACCGAGGTGCTCTACGCCCGAAGCGGCGTGTGCCTGGCGGCGCACCTGTCCGGCGTCGCCGCGCTCGACCAGGCCGTCGTCGCTGTGCGGGACGGGGAGGCGTTCCGCGTGGACGCCGAGCAGGGCCGCGAGATCGGCTACCGTGGCAAGATCTGCCTGCACCCGCTGCAGGTCGAGCTCGCCCACGAGATCTTCACGCCGTCGCCGGCCGAGGTGGACCACGCCCGTGCCGTGCTGCAGGCGGCCGAGCAGGGCGTCGGAGTGGTCGACGGGCAGATGGTCGACGCCGTGCACGTCACCCTCGCCCGCGGCGTGCTCGCGCGCGCCGGTGAGGAGGGCTAGTGCGAGTCGGTTTGATGGTGCCGCCGCAGTTCGACGTCGGCCGGGTGGTGCCCCTGGCCCGGCGCGCCGAGGAGCTCGGCTACGACCTGCTCGCGTGCGGCGAGCACGTGTTCTTCCACGTCCCGACGCCCAACGCCTTCGTCGCGCTCTCCGCAGCGGCGGGGGCGACGAGTCGGGTCCGGCTGCTCAGCGCCACGACCGTGCTGCCGGTCTACCCGGCGCCGCTGGCCGCGAAGATGGCGGCCACGCTCGATGGCGTCAGCGGCGGGCGATTCGAGCTCGGGGTCGGCATCGGCGGCGAGTACCCGGCCGAGTTGCGGGCCTGCGGGGTCGACCCGGCAGAACGCGGCGCCCGTACCGACGAGTCGCTCGAGCTCCTGGTGCGGCTCTTCGCCGGTGAGCGCGTGCACCACGACGGACGCTTCTGGCAGCTCGACGGGCAGCGGCTCGACCCGCTCCCGCCGCAGCAGCCGCGCCCGCCCATCTGGATCGGGGGCAGGCGCGCGCCGGCGATGCGCCGGACCGCCCGGTTCGGCGACGTCTGGATGCCCTACATGGTCGCGCCCGAGCAGTTGGCGACGAGCCTGGAGCAGGTACGAGCCGGGGCGGAGGCGCACGGACGGCCCCACGACGCCGTGCGCGGCGCGCTGTTCTGCTGGGCGGGCGTGGGCGCCGACGGCCGCCGCGCGCACCGGACGGCGCTGGAGGTGCTCGGCCGGATCTACCAGCAGGACTTCGCCGCGCTCGCCGAGCGGTACGTGCCGACCGGCACCCCCGCGCAGGTCGCCGCCCGCCTCGCCGAGTACGCCGCGGCGGGTGCCGAGACCGTGATCTTCGCGCCCGCCTGCCCCGACGACGAGGTCGAACGCGCCGCAGAGATGTTCATCCACGAGGTCGCGCCCGCTCTGGTCGCGGCCTGACAACGGGAGGGAAGCAGACGACGGTGCTGTCCGACGAACCGAGGAACCCGCTGCGGAAGGTGTTGGTCGCGAACCGGGGCGAGATCGCCGTCCGTGTGGTGCGGGCCGCCCGGGACGCTGGTCTGCGAACCGTGGCTGTCCACGCCGAGCCCGATCGCGGTGCGCTGCACACGAGGCTGGCCGACGAGGTGGTCGCGCTCGACGGCGCGGACGCCGCCTCGACCTACCTGAACGTCGCCGCCGTCGTCGCGGCCGCGGTCGAGTCAGGGGCCGATGCCGTGCACCCGGGCTACGGGTTCCTGTCGGAGAACGCCGACTTCGCGCAGGCCGTGCTGGACGCCGGGCTCGTGTGGGTCGGGCCGTCCCCGCGGACCATCCGCGAGCTGGGCGACAAGGTGACCGCGCGCCGGATCGCCCGCGCGGTCGGAGCCCCGCTGGCCGCGGGCACCGAGGACCCGGTCCGCGACGTCGGTGAGATCGAGGAGTTCGCTCGCCGGCACGGTCTGCCCCTGGTGATCAAGGCCGCGTACGGCGGCGGCGGGCGCGGTCTGAAGGTCGTGCGGGACGCGGCAGCGATCCCTGACCTGTTCGCCTCGGCCACGCGGGAGGCGATTGCGGCGTTCGGTCGCGGCGAGTGCTTCGTCGAGCGGTTCCTCGACCGCGCCCGGCACGTCGAGGCGCAGGTACTCGGCGACGACTACGGCACGGTCGTGGTGGTGGGCACGCGCGACTGCTCGCTGCAGCGGCGCAACCAGAAGCTCGTGGAGGAGGCCCCGGCGCCGTTCCTGACCAACCGACAGAGGCAGGTGATCCACGACTCGGCCAAGGAGATCTGCCGCGCCGCCGGCTACACGGGTGCGGGCACCGTGGAGTACCTCGTCGGCGACGACGGCCAGATCTCGTTCCTCGAGGTCAACACCCGGCTCCAGGTCGAGCACCCGGTAACCGAGGAGACCACCGGGATCGATCTCGTCGCGGAGCAGTTACGCATCGCGGCCGGCGCCAAGCTGGTGAGCGACGCCGATCCAGCCCCCGTCGGGCACGCCGTGGAGTTCCGGCTCACGAGCGAGGACGCCGGCCGCGGCTTCCAGCCTGTCCCGGGCACGATCACCGTCTTTCGGATGCCGTCGGGGCCGGGGATCCGACTGGACTCGGGCGTCGAGGCGGGCGACCCGGTGGACGGCCGGTTCGACTCGATGTTCGCCAAGCTCGTCGTGCGCGGAACAGACCGCGACGACGCCCTGCAGCGCGCGCGGCGGGCGCTCGCGGAGGTCCACATCGAGGGAACGCCGACGCCGGTGCCGCTCTACCGCCAGGTCGTCGAGCACCCGGACTACGTCGGCGACGGGCACGGCTT
>JAXDHL010000418.1:0-13386 GCA_034664525.1 Solirubrobacteraceae bacterium | reverse complement strand
CCTGGAGGCGGTGCTGTCCGCGCTGACCGCCGCCGGGGCCGCCCCGCGCCGCACCTGCCGGCTCTGCGACGCGCACGCCTGCGGGCACCCGGACCGCTGCCCGGTGACGCTGGCCGCGCGCCACTGATCAGTCCTCGGCCAGCACCGCCCGGGGGTCGTTGATCATCTCGAGCTGGTGGTCGACCGCGGTCAGCGCGAACAGCCGCTGGACCGCCCGGGAGCCCCGAACGACCGCGAACCGCCGGCCCGCCCGCTGCGCTCGCCTGCGGGCGGCGAGGATCCGTGCGAGCCCGGCCGAGTCCACGAAGGAGACCTCGCGCAGGTCGATGACGAGCGCCGAGCCGGCCTGCTCCTCGATCGACCGCACCTCGCGGTCGAACTCGTAGGCCTGGGTCAGGTCGAACTCCCCGGACAGCTCGACGCAGACTGCGCCGGGTCCGAGCTCGACCGTCTTCATGGAGACCGCGGTTCGGTGAGCACCCTGGCTCCAACCGTACCCGACACCGGCGCGTCGGAACCTGCGACCATCGCCGCCATGGCCGAGATCACCGTCACTGTGAGCCCCTCCGGCGAGGCGTACGTGGCGCTCGTCGTCGGCCAGCCGCCGGAAGTCCGGAACTCGGTCGCGCTGGACGGGCTCGACGCGGCCCACCAGATCCCTGCACTTGACGGGCTCGTGCTCGACTTCGACGCCTACGGGCGGATCGTCGGGCTGCGCGTCATCGCCTCCGCCGACTCGATCCTGGCGCCTTCGCTGCTCGAGGCCGCGGCTGACGCTCGGCCGCGGGCGTGACCTCGTCCGCCGGAGGCGGGTCGAAGCGCCGTCGCAGGCGGACCGCCGTCCCATGCGCGGAGCGCTCGATCGTCACCTCGTCGACCAGCATCCGCATCAGCCCGAAGCCGCGCCCGCGGTGGGCGGCGACGACCGGGTCCCTCCACGTGCCCTCGTCGAGCACGATGATCGCGACCACGCCCGGCTCCGGCACGGCCATCTCGATGGTGACCATCTCGGTGCCCGAGTGCTCGACCGCGTTGGCCACCGCCTCGCCCGCCGCGAGCAGCACGTCGCCGGCCGTGGCGGCGTCGACTCCGACGCCGGCCAGCCACTCGCGCAGACCGGCGCGCGCGACGGGCACCTCGCCGGGCTCGGCGGCGAAGCGCCGCTGGCTCGACGTGCCACCGCCCGACCTCCGCACCGCGACCAGGGCCACGTCGTCGGCCGGCGGCTCCTCGCCCGTCCCGGCGAGCGCGCGGTCCAGCAGGTCGCCGACCGGCGCGCGCGCCGCCTCGCCCGCCACGGCGGCGAGCCGGCCGAGGACCGTGTCGACGTCGGTTCCGCGGCGCTCGGTCAGGCCGTCGGTGTAGAGCAGCAGCGTCGAGCCCGGGCGCAGATGGGCGATGCCCTCCGGGAAGACGGGGTCGCTCAGGCACGCGAGCGGCACGCCGCGGCCCTCCTTGAGCAGCTCGACGGTGCCGTCGGCATGCACGAGCATCGGCCAGGGGTGACCGGCGCAGGCGTAGCGCAACTCGCCGGTGTCGGGGCGCAGGCGCCCGACGACCGCGGTCGCAGCCATCGCGCCGTCGACGGTCTCCGCGAATGCCGACAGGCGGGTGAGCACGGCGCCGGGCGACTCGCCGACCTGGGCGAACGCCCGCAGCGCCGAGCGCAGCTGGCCCATCGCGGCCGCCGCGTGCGCGCCGCGGCCGACGACGTCGCCGACCGCGATCCCGATCGAGCCGTCGGCCAAGGGCACCACCTCGTAGAAGTCCCCGCCCGCCTCCAGTCCGGCGGCCGGCTCGTAGCGCACCGCCACCTCGAAGCCGGCGATCTCCGGCAGCCCGGCGGGCAGCAGCGAGCGCTGCAGGGTGACCGACACGCGGCGCTCGGCCTCGAACAACCGCGCGCGCTCGAGCGCCTGGCCGGCCTGCGCCGCGAGGGCGCCGGCCAGTGCCCGCTCGTCGGGCCCGAACGCGCGCTCACGGGTCGCCGACAGCAGCAGCGCGCCGACCGCCCGCCCCGTGGACATGAGCGGCAGCACCAGCAGGGAGCCGAGGCCGCGGCGCGCGAAGCCGCCGCCGAGCGCCGGGTAGGCGGTGTCGGCGTCCGCCGCCGTGTCGAACCAGCGCGCCGCGCCGCTCCGGATCGCGGTGGCTACCGGGCGCTGCGCGCTGAGCGGGATGTGCTCGTGCCCGCTCAGCTCGCCTTCGGAGAACCCGCGGAAGCCGATCAGCTGGACCGCCGTGCCCTCGTCGGCGACCTGCCAGACCGTCCCCTGGTCGGCGCCCACCGCGGCCAGGAGCTCGTTGAGGATCGCCGTGGCGACGTCGGGCGGCGTCAGGGCGTCTGCGAGCGCGGCGGCGACCGCATACTGGCGCTCGGTCCGGTCGCGTGAGACCCGCTCGGCCTCGGTCAGCAGCGCGTTGTCGATCGCGGTCGCGCCCCGGCGAGCGAGCTCCCGCGCGAATCCGACGTCGTCCTCGTCGTACGCGGCCTCGCGCAGAGACGACAGCGCGAGCACCCCGAGGGCGCTGCCGCGGGCGGCCATCGTCACCGTCAGGCTCGACCGCGGCTCGCCGGCGGTGGTCTCACGGCGGGCGAGCGGCTCGAGCGTCCCGTCGGGCTGGTACAGCGAGGCGGTGGCCGCGTCGGCCAGCGACGGGACGATCGCGTCGAGCAGGCGCGCCACCCGGTCCTCGACCGTGACCGCCTCGTCAAGGCTCGTGCCCAGGTCGCCGAGCGCGCGGGCGCGGGCCTCCGCGCGCTTGCGCTCGGTGATGTCGACCACGAACGCGCCGAGCCAGCTCACCTGGCCGTCCGTCCCGCGGACGGGGTAGTAGGAGACGAGCCAGGTGCGCTCCCGGGCCGGCCGGCGGGCGGTGAAGCCGGAGACCTCGAGGTCGATCACCGGCTCGCCGGTTTCGAGCACCCGGCGCAGCGGCGCCTCGTGGCCGTCGGCCGGGACGCCGGGCACGATCTGCCGCAGCGTGCGGCCGATGTGGTCGCCCGCGGGGACGCCGTTGATGGCGGCCAGCGCGTCGTTGATGCGGACGTAGCGCAGCTCGGTGTCGAACAGCGCGAAGCCCTCGGGCGCCGTCGTGATGACCGCGTCGAGGACGGCGTCGGCGCCGCGCTCGGCCGCGACGATCTCGGCCCGCAGCAGCGCCTGCGCCGAGGTCCGGGCCAGCACGCCCAGGACCACGCGGTCGGCGGGGGCGACCGGCCGGTCGGGCGGCATCCGGATCGCCAGCGCGCCCAGCACCCGCCCCTCGAGCTCGAGCGGGATGACCGTGAACTGGCCGCGGCCGGCCAGCGCGGGCCACTGAGCGGCGGCCTGGCCCAGCTCGTCGCCGTCCAGCGGGATCCGCCCGCCGCCGGTCGTCACCCCGCCGGCGTAGCCGTCGTAGCCGGCCAGCTCGAGCTCGTCCTCACCCGAGCGCAGGAGCACGGCGACCGCCGCGGCGCCGACGGCGCGGCGGCCGTGCTCGGCGACCACCGCGGCGACCTCGACGGCCGACAGCATCCCGGACAGCGCGCCGGTGACGTCCTGCAGGCGGCCGAGCCGGGCGTCGGCCAGGTAGCGCTCGGTGACGTCGACGACGACGCCGTGCAGGCGCCAGCTGCTGCCGTCCTTGAGGATCCGGACGATGTTGCGCAGCCAGATCTCGCGGCCGTCGGCGGTCAGGCAGCGATAGACGAGGTCGGCGCCGGTGCGCGCGCTCATCGCGGCGGCGAGCTCCGTGCGCACGCGGTCGCGGTCGTCCGGGTGGATCGTCTGCAGCCAGAACGCCGGATCGCCGGTCCAGCGCTGGGCGGGATAGCCGAGCAGGGTCTCGGTGCCGTCGCTGACGAAGGTGAAGCGGGCCTCGCCCGCCTGCGGACCCGGGACCGCCTCCCAGACGATGGCGCCGAGGTGGTCGATCAGCGTCCGGAAGCGCGCCTCGGCGATGTGGGACGGGACCGAGGCGCTCATCGAGGCGGCGAATGTTCCCAGGCGCGCCAGCTGCCGTCGAGAAATAGCATCGCGGCGGTGCTCGAGGTTCGCGGTCCCACGCTCACGCTTCGCTACCCGACCGCGGACGATGCGCCCGCGCTGCTGGAACTCGGCTCGGACGCGCTGACCACGCGCTGGTTCTCCTGGGGGCCGTACACCGACGTGGCCCAGCCGCTCGGCTACATCGAGGGCCTGGCCGAGCGCCGGGAGGCGGGCACGCTGCTCGACTTCCTCGTCGTCCACGACGAGCACGGCCCGCTCGGGATCACGGGCCTGTCGGAGGTCTCCGCACGCGACCGCCGCGCGACGGTCGGCACCTGGTTCGCGCGCGCCTTCTGGGGCAGCGGGGCCAACCGCGAGTCCAAGGCCCTGATCGCGACGCTCGCGTTCGAGCACCTCGGCTTCAACCGCCTGACCGCCTGGGCGAACACCCGCAACGGGCGCTCGCAGACCGCGCTGGAGCGGGCCGGCTTCGCGCGCGAGGGCGTGCTGCGCGGCTGGCACGTCCACCAGTCGGGCATCCACGACGTGGTCGTCTTCCGCCTGCTGCGCGACGAGTGGGCGGCGTCGCCGCTGGCCGCCGTGCCGGTGACCGTCAGCGGCGAGCCGCCGGCCCCGTGGCGCGTAGGTGCAGCATGACGTCCGTGGGCACGAAGCCCGCACGGGCGTAGACGCGCTGAGCGCCTTCGTCGCCCGGGGTCAGGAACGCCGACGTGGCGCCCGCCTCGAAGGCCATGCGGGCCAGCTCGGCCGTGATCGCGCCGGCGATCCCCCGCCGGCGCTGCGGCTCGGCGACGGCGACCCCGACGAGCTCCGTCGTCCCGTCGGCGATCACCAGCCCCATACCCCCGCCGACGACCTCGCCGTCCAGGCGGGCGAGCACCGCGAGCGGGACGGTGAGCAGCCCGGTCTCCGCCGGATCCGGCTGCTCCCCGAACGCGCGCTGCTGGACGTGCACGAGCGCGCGCACGTCGGATGGGGAGCTCAGCGCGTCGAGGCGCTCGAGCGTCGCGGGCGAGCCCGCGTCGCGCAGCGTGTCCGGCGTGCAGGTCATGACCGGCGTGCGCAGCTCGACCGCGAAGCCGTGCTCGAGCAGGACCGCCTCGGCATCCGGCGCGGTGGCGGGCAGGTACTCGAGCCGGGGGAGACGGTGCGCGGACTCGAACGCGGCCACCAGCTGCGCGACGTCGGCGGCGCCCGGGGAGCAGTCGTCGAGCGGGATCGCGTAGTTCGTGCCGGCGCCATCGCGGGCCGGGTTGATGAACGCCTCGAAGCAGCCGGCGCGGCGGCGCTCGCGCCCCTGCGCGGCGGCGGTCCGCAGGTATGCCTGGACGCTCAAGGTCAGCTGCGCCGCCGCTCCCAGCTGAACCCGCGCACCGCCAGCACGGCGCCGACCGCGCCCCACAGCCCCAGCACGAGCAGCGCGACGCCGTGCCGGCCGACGCCCTCGCCCTTGACCATCGCGCCCGACAGGCCGTCGATCAGGTGCTTGAGCGGGAGCCCCTGGGCGATGTCGTGCAGGATCGCCGGCGCGTTGGCGGCGTCGTAGAAGACGCCGCTGATGATGACCGTCGGCAGGAACACGGCGTTGACGTACGCCGGCGCGGACTCGAAGTTGGGGATCGCGTGCGAGAGCGCGACGCCGAGCGCAGCGAAGCACGCGGCCCCGAGCACGACGAACACGATCAGCGACGGCAGGTCGCGCGGCCAGCCGGTTCCGAACAGGACGCGCCCGGCGACGACGACGATCGTCACCTGCAGCGCGGTGTTGGTGATCGCGTTGCCGGCCAGGCCGGCGAGATAGGCCGATGACGCCATCGGGGTCCCGCGCACGCGCTTGAGGATCCCCTGCTCCCGCAGGAACGTGAGGTTCATGGCGATCGCGGTGAACGTCGTCGACATCACGCTCATACCGGCGATGCCGGGGACGATCACGTTCAGGTCCTTCTGGCGGCCGGCGAAGATCGCCCCGAACATGGCCAGGAACAGCAGCGGGAGGACGAAGTTGAAGAACGCCGCGCTGGGGTTGCGCCAGAACATCCGCCGTTCGAGCCGGTACTGGCGCCAGGCGGCGCGCCGCCACGAGGCCCCGGCGGCGCGACGGCGGGCCGGGGAGCTCGCGCGGTCGAGCGCGGCGTCAGACACTCGTGAGCTCCAGGTAGACGTCCTCGAGCGACGGCCGGGTGACCGACAGGCCGTCGAGCCGCTCGCCGCGGTCGAGCGCCGTGCTGGTCGCCTCATGCAGCAGCCGCGTCGGATCGTCCGTCTCGTGCTCGACGAGCTGCCCGCCGGAGCGCCAGGTCACGCGGTAGCGCGCGGCGCCGGCGCCCAGCTCGCCGGGCGCGCCCTCGGCCAGGATCGCGCCGTCCTTGATGATCGCCACGCGGTCGGCCAGCGCCTGCGCCTCGTCGAGATAGTGCGTCGTCAGCAGCACGGTCTTGCCGAGGTCGCGCAGCGAACGCACGGTCTCCCAGGCGTTGCGGCGCGCCTCGGGGTCGAAGCCGGTGGTCGGCTCGTCGAGGAAGATCAGCTCCGGATCGCCCACCAGCGCGAGCGCGAAGTCCAGCCGGCGCTGCTGGCCGCCGGAGAGCGTCCGCGTGCGCTTGGCCGCCGACTCGGTCAGGCCGGCGACCTCGATCGTCTCGCTCACGTCGCGCGGCGCCGGGTACAGCGCCGCCCAGTGCTCGACCGCCTCGCGCACCGTCAGGTGGCGGTAGATGCCGCAGGACTGCAGCACGATCCCGACCCGTTCGCGCAGCGCCTGCGAGCGCTCGCCCGGATCGAAGCCCAGCACGCGCACGTCGCCGGCCGAGCGGTCGCGGTACCCCTCCAGGATCTCGACCGTGGTGGTCTTGCCCGCCCCGTTGGGGCCCAGCAGGCCGAAGACCTCGCCCCGGCGCACGCTGAAGTCGATCCCGCGCACGGCCTCGTGATCGTCGTAGGCCTTGCGCAGGCCGTGCACCTCGATCGCCGCGCCGGTCATGATGGGGTCCAGAGTATGCGCTGCGCCTGCATCGACATCGGGTCCAACACGACCCGCGTGCTCGTGGCCGACGTCGCGGGAGGGCACCTCCGGGAGGTCTTCGCGGAGCGGGCCTTCACGCGGCTGGGCCGCGAGCTGCGCCGGACGGGCGCGCTGCCGCTCGGCGCGGTCGAGCTCGTCGCGGCCGTCGTGGCCGAGCAGCTGAGCAGCGCCCGCAACGCCGGGGCGGAGCGGATCCGGGTCGTGGCGACGGCAGCGATCCGCCAGGCCGTCAACGGCGGCGAGCTGTGCCGGACCGTCCGCGAGCGCACCGGCACGGGCGTCGAGGTGCTGACCGGGGACGCCGAGGCGCGCCTGGCGTTCGCCGGCGCCGTGCGCACGCACGCCGGGCCGCTGCCGGGCCGGATCGCCGTCGTCGACGTCGGCGGCGGCTCGTGCGAGGTCGCGATCGGGACGAAGGCCGGCGGGGTGCAGTGGTCGGCGTCGCTGCCGGTGGGGTCGGGCTCGCTGGCCGAGACCAGCCTGCGCTCGGACCCGCCGACGGCCGCGGAGCTGCGCAGCGTGCTCGAGCAGGCGGTGGCGGCGTTCGCCGTGCTCGGGGACCTCCCGCCGGTCGATCATGCGATCGCGGTCGGCGGCAGCGCCACCTCGACGGCCCGGATCGTCGGCGCGTCGATCGACGCCGCGCGCGTCGCGCTCGCCATGGAGCGTCTGTGCGCGGCGCCCGCCGTGGAGGTCGCGCGCGAGCACGGGCTCGATCCCGAGCGGGTGCGCCTGCTGCCGGCCGGGCTGCAGCTGCTCGAGGCCGCGTCGGGGCGCCTGGGCGTCCCGCTGTCGGTCGGCCGCGGCGGGATCCGAGAGGGCACCTGCCTGGAGCTGGCGGGGTAGCATCGATCGAATGAGCGATCTCGCCGTACGCCCCGATGCCACGGCCGAGAAGGACGAGCTCTCGCGGCCGGACCGCTATTTCAACCGCGAGCTGTCCTGGCTGGACTTCAACGATCGCGTCCTGCAGCTGGCCGAGGACGAGGCCACGCCGCTGCTCGAGCGGCTGAAGTTCTGCGCGATCTGGTCCTCGAACCTGGACGAGTTCTTCATGGTCCGCGTCGCCGGCCTGCATGACATGGTCGATGCGGGGCTCGACGCCCCCGCCAAGGACGGGCTCACCGCCTCGCAGACGATCGAGCGCATCCGCAGCGTGGTCGCCGGCCAGCACCTGCGCGTCTGCCGCTGCCTGCATCGCGTGCTGCTGCCCGCGCTGCACGAGCACGGGATCCGGATCGTGTCGCTCGACGACGTGTCGGCGGCCGACCGGCGCGGCATCGAGGAGCGCTTCATGCGTCAGGTGTTCCCGGTGCTCACGCCGCTGGCGGTCGGGCTCGGGCGCCCCTTCCCGTACATCTCGAACCTGTCGCTGTCGCTCGCGGTGCTCGTGCGCGACCCGCAGACGCAGCAGGAGATCTTCGCGCGCGTGAAGGTCCCGAAGGAGATGCTGCCTCGCTTCATGCCGGTCGACGGCGGGACGACCTTCGTACCGGTCGAGGAGGTCATCGCCGCCCACCTCGGCCGCCTGTTCCCGGGCATGGAGATCCTCGAGTACTCGATGTTCCGGGTCACCCGCGACGCGGACTTCACGGTCGGCGACGAGGCCGACGACCTGCTGCAGGCCGTCGAGACCGAGCTGCGGCGACGGCGCTTCGGCGAAGTCGTCCGGCTCGAGGTGCAGGCCGGGATGCCCGAGGCGGTGCGCAGCCAGCTCGTCGAGGCGCTGGGCGCCGAGGCCGGCGACGTCTTCGCGGTCGAAGGGCTGATGGACCTCACCGACCTGTGGGACCTCTACCGGCTGCCGGGGATGGCCGAGCTGCGCGATCCGCCGTGGCAGTCGGTGACCCAGCCGCGCCTGACCCCCGAGGTCAACGAGGAGCCGAACGTGATGGCCGCGATGCGCCGCGGCGACATCCTCGTCCACCACCCCTACGACTCGTTCACGACTTCGGTCTCCGCGCTGCTCGAGCAGGCGGTCAACGACGACGACGTGCTGGCGATCAAGCTCACCGTCTACCGCACCAGCGACGACACCCCGCTGATGCCCGCGCTGATCCGCGCCTCCGAGCGCGGCAAGCAGGCGGTCTGCATGGTCGAGCTCAAGGCGCGCTTCGACGAGCAGGCCAACGTGCGCTGGGCGCGCAAGCTCGAGGAGGCGGGCGTGCACGTCGTCTACGGGCTGCCCACGCTCAAGACCCACGCCAAGAGCATCCTGATCGTGCGCCGCGAGGGCGAGGGCGTGCGCCACTACGTGCATGTCGGGACCGGCAACTACCACCCGAAGACCGCGCGCCTGTACACCGACTTCGGGCTGCTCACCTGCGACGAGGCGATCGGCGCCGACGTGGCGGACATGTTCAACGGCCTGACCGGCTTCGCACGCCAGCGCGGGTATCGCAAGGTCGCGGTCGCGCCGGCGTTCCTGCGCGAGCGCATCCTGCGCGAGATCGACGAGACCGTGACCGCCCATCGCGAGGGGCGCCCGGCGCGGATCGCGATGAAGATGAACGCGCTCGTGGACGGCGCCTGCATCCGCGCGCTCTACTCGGCGTCGGCCGCCGGCGTGCCGGTCGACCTCAACGTGCGCGGCATCTGCTGCCTGCGCCCGGGGCTCCCCGGGGTCTCCGAGAACATCCGCGTCGTGTCGATCGTCGACCGCTTCCTCGAGCACTCGCGCATCTACGGCTTCCAGCGCGGTGACGACTGGTCGGTGCTGATCGGCTCCGCCGACCTGATGCCGCGCAACCTCGACACGCGGGTCGAGCTCCTGGCCCCGGTCGAGGAGCCGGCGCTGATCGACCAGCTGCTCGACACGCTCGAGCGCTGCTTCGCCGACAACACGCATGCCTGGGACCTCGGCGCCGAGGGCGAGTGGATGCGCCGGACGCCGGGTGACGATCCGCCGCGCTCCGTCCAGCGCGAGCTGATGGCGCGCCACGCCGAGCACGCCGTCTGACAGCCGGCTAGCCGGACCTCAAGGCATACCGCGCCTTTCGGGCGATCTCTTGCAGCGCCGCCGGATGGCGCCGGGTTCTGCCACCTTCGCGGCATGCGACGGCTCGCAACCGCGCTGCTGTGCACGCTTCTCGCCATCGGCGCGGGGGCGCCCGCGGCCGCCGGGGCGGTGTCCGGCAACGTCGCCGCGCTGCAGGTCGGGCTGCGGGCGGTCGGCCTCTACGGGGGGACCGTGGACGGCGTCGCCGGGCCGGCCACGGCCGCGGCGACGCGGGTGTTCCAGCGCCGGCACCGGCTGATCGCCGACGGCATCGCCGGCCCGGCCACCAGGCGCGCGCTCGGCCGCCGCGGCCGGCCGGCGTGGGGCAGCCGGGCGCTGCACGCCGGGATGCGCGGCTGGGACGTCTCGGTGCTGCAGTTCCAGCTCGCCCGGCACGGGTTTCCCTCCGGCCCCGTCGACGGCGGCTTCGGCGCGCGCGTCGACGCGGCGCTGCGGCGCTTCCAGGCGTGGGCCGGCCTGGGCGCCGACGGCATCGCCGGCGCCGCCACCCGCGCGCGCCTGCGCGCCGCGCCGCCGGTCTCGCCGCTGCGCTTCTACCGCCCGGTCCAGGCCGCGGTCGGCGACCGCTTCGGGCCGCGCGGCGCGGGGTTTCACCCCGGACTCGACTTCCCCGTCCCCGCCGGCACCCCGATCCTGGCGGCCGGCCGCGGCTGCGTCATCCGCGCGAGCTACGACTCCGGCGGCTACGGGAACCTGGTGATCATCCAGCACCGGCTCGGCGTCACCACCTGGTACGCGCACCTGAGCGCGTTCGCCGTGCGGGCCGGGCAGTGCGTCACCGGCGGCGACCGGATCGGCCGCGCCGGCGCGACCGGCTTCGCGACCGGGCCACACCTGCATTTCGAGGTCCGGGTCCGCGGCGCCGCGGTGGACCCGCTGGGCGCCTTGTTGTAAACCGGCGCAGGTGCAGCACATCGAGACGGTCATCATCTCGCTGCTGGTCGCGGTGGTCGTCCTGAGCGCGGCGGCCACGCGGATCGGCGTCCCGTACCCGATCCTGCTCGTGCTCGGCGGCCTCGTGCTCGGCTTCATCCCCGGCGTGCCCGACGTCCGCCTGCAGCCCGAGCTCGTGCTCGTGGTGTTCCTGCCGCCACTGCTGTACTCCGGCGCCTTCTTCGCGTCGCTGCGCGACCTGCGCGCCGACGCCCGGACGATCTCGCTGATGGCGACCGGGCTGGTGGTCGCGACGGCGGTCGCAGTGGCCGTGGTCGTGCATCTGTGCGTCCACGGGCTGCCCTGGGCGGCGTGCTTCGCGCTCGGGGCGATCGTCGCGCCCACCGACCCGGTCGCCGCCACCACGATCGGCCGCCGGCTCGGCATCCCGCGCCGGACGCTGAACACGCTCGAGGGTGAGAGCCTGGTCAACGACGCGTCGGCGCTCGTGCTGTACAAGATCGCGATCGGCGCGTTCGGCGGCGCCGCGTTCAGCGTCGTCCACGCCGGCCTGCAGTTCGTGCTCGCGGCCGCGGGCGGCGTCGCGATCGGCCTGGTCGTGGCCCGGATCATCGCCGAGGTGCGGCGGCGGCTCGACGACCCGCCGGTCGAGATCACCGTCTCGCTGCTGAGCGGCTACGCCGCCTACGTGCCGGCCGACAAGCTCGGCGCCTCGGGCGTGGTCGCCGCCGTCACCACCGGCATCGCGATCGGCTGGTGGGCGCCCAGCATCGCCTCGCCGCTGGTCCGCCAGCAGGGCTTCGCGCTGTGGGAGCTGCTGACGTTCCTGCTCAACGCGCTGCTGTTCGTGCTGATCGGCCTGCAGCTGCCGTCGATCCTCGACGGCCTGCGCTCGGAGCCGACGGGCTGGCTGATCGCGACCGCGGCCGCCGTGAGCGCCGTCGTCATCGTCACGCGGATCGCCTGGGTGTTCGGCACCACGGTCGTCATCCGGACGCTCGACCGGCGCGAGAGCCAGCGCGCGCGCCGCGCCCCGTGGCAGATGCGGATGGTCGCCGCCTGGGCCGGGATGCGCGGGGCGGTGTCGCTCGCCGCCGCGCTCGCCCTGCCGCCGGACACGCCGCGCCGCGATCTCCTGCTCTTCCTCACCTACGCGGTCATCCTGGCGACGCTCGTGCTCCAGGGGCTCACGCTGCCGGTCCTGATCCGCCGGCTCGACGTGCGCGACGACGGCATGGCCGACCGCGAGGAGCTCAAGGCCCGGCTGGTCGCCGCCCAGGCGGCGCTCCAGCGCCTCGACGAGCTCGCCGACGCCGACTGGACGCGCGACGACACGATCGAACGGATGCGCGGCCTCTACGACTACCGCCGCCGGCGGTTCAAGGCGCAGGCGGGCAAGATCGACGACGACGGGTACGAGGACCGCTCGGGCGCCTACCAGCGGCTCGTGCGCGAGGTCCTCGAGGCCCAGCGCGAGGCGGTCGTGGGTCTGCGCAACGACGGCCGGATCTCGAACGAGATCATGCATCGCATAGAGCGGGAACTGGATCTCGAGGATCAGCGATTGGAGATCTGAGTCGCGTAGGATCGGCGCATGGACGCCTGGGAAGTCCTGTCACTCGCCCGCGAGCCGCGCGAGGTGGCGATGTCGCTGCTCCCGCGCCACCGTGTCCTGCGACTGTGGCTGCGCAACGACGGCGACGCGCCGGTGGTGCTGCATCGCGACGACCTGATCCTGCGCGACGAGCGCGGCCGCGACCTGGAGGCCGCCTGCACGCCGCGCATCCAGACGATCGAGCCCGGTCAGACCGGCGCGATCGACCTCGTCTACCGCGTCTTTGCCAGCACGTCCCCGCCCGCGCGCCTGCAGCATGCGGGCGGCGCGACGGTCGAGCTCGCGGCGGTCACCAGTGCACGCCGCGCATGAGGTGCGCGAGCGCGATCGCCTCGCCTGAGGCCTTCTCGGCCGGATCCTTCTCCCCGCGCGCCGCAGCGGAGTCCGGGAACACCTTGTAGGCCATGTGCAGGATCTGGTCGACGGCCTTCGGGGCGACCGCGTAGGCGATCTCGCCGAACGTCCCGAGCCGGGTGTTGAGCTGCTTCGGCTTCGCCCGGATCGCCTCGCACACCAGGTCGGCGGCCTCGTCCGGCGTGATCGTCGGGAACGAGTCGTACATCTTCGTCGGGGCGATCATCGGCGTCTTGACCAGTGGCATGTGGATCGTCGTGAACGTCACGTTGTCGCCGATCGTCTCCGAGCTCACCACGCGGGTGAACGCGTCGAGCGCGGCCTTGGAGGCCACGTAGGCGCTGAAGCGCGGCGGGTTGGTCTGCACGCCGATCGAGCTGACGTTGACGATGTGGCCCGTCTTGCGCTCGCGCATGTGCGGCAGCAGCCGGATGATCATGCGGATCGCGCCCAGGTAGTTGAGCTGGATCGTGCGCTCGAAGTCGTG
>JAXDHL010000417.1:0-4778 GCA_034664525.1 Solirubrobacteraceae bacterium | reverse complement strand
GACCGGATCGTCGGCTACATCGGCAAGGGCTGCGACGCGGGCGCGACCGCGGTCGTCGACGGCCGCGGGCTCGAGGTCGAGGGCGGCGGCTTCTTCGTCGGCCCGACGCTGTTCGACAACGTCGGCGCCGACATGGAGATCTACACCGACGAGATCTTCGGCCCGGTGCTCGGCGTCGTCCGCGTGCCGACGCTGGACGCCGCGATCGAGCTGATCAACGCCAACCCGTACGCCAACGGCACCGCGATCTTCACCTCCTCCGGGCAGGCGGCGCGGCGCTTCCAGCGCGACATCCACGTGGGGATGATCGGCATCAACGTCCCGATCCCGGTCCCGATGGCGTTCTACTCCTTCGGGGGCTGGAAGGACTCGCTGTTCGGCGACCACCACATCCACGGGCCGGAGGGGATCCGCTTCTACACCCGCGGCAAGGCGGTCACCGCGCGCTGGCCGGATCCGCAGCCCGACGCCGGCCACCACGCCGGGCACATGCACTTCCCGACCGCGGTCTGAGCGATGGGCCTCGCGGTCGGCGTCATCGGCACGGGGGTGATGGGGTCCACGCATGCGCGGACGATCGCGACGGCCGTGTCCGGCGCGCGGCTCGCGGCGGTGTCCGACGTGGATGCGGACCGCGCGGCCGCCGTCGCGGCCGGGCTCGGCTGCGAGCGCGTGCACCGGGACCCGTACGCGCTGATCGCCGACCCGTCGGTCGACGCGGTGCTGATCGTGTCCTCGGACGCGACGCATGTCGACTTCACGCTCGCCTGCCTGGAGGCCGGCAAGCCGGTGCTGTGCGAGAAGCCGCTCGCCCCGACCGCCGCCGCGTGCCTGGATGTCGTCCAGGCGGAGTCCGCGCTCGGCCGGCGGCTCGTGCAGGTCGGGTTCATGCGTCGCTTCGACGCCGGCTATGCCGAGCTCAAGCGGATGCTCGACGGGGGCGAGATCGGAGCCGCGCTGATGCTGCACTGCGTGCACCGCAACCCCAGCGTGCCGCCGCACTACACGTCGGACATGCTGATCACCAGCTCGGCGACGCACGAGATCGACGTGGCCCGCTGGTTGCTCGGCGAGGAGCTGGTGGCTGCCACCGTGCACGCACCGCGCTCATCCTCGCTGGCGCCCGACCGGCTGCGCGACCCGCAATTCGTGCTGCTCGAGGGCGCGTCCGGCGCGCTGATCGACGTCGAGGTGTTCGTGACCGCGCGCTATGGCTACGACATTCGCTGCGAGGTGGTCGGAGAGCGCGGGACCGTGTCGCTGGCGCCGCCCACCCGCGTCCTCGTGCGGCGCGACCGCGGCGACACCGCGCCCGTGCCCGGCGACTTCAGGGACCGGTTCGCCGATGCCTACCGCACCCAGTTCCAGGCCTGGGTCGCCGCCCTGGCGGCCGGCGGCCCGCAAGGCCCGAGCGCCTGGGACGGCTACGCGACGGCGGTCGTCGCCGACGCGTGCCTGGAGTCGCTGGCGACCGGCGCCCGGACGGCGGTGGCGTTGGCCCCGCGCCCCGAGCTGTACGCCGACGCGCGCGCGGGCGCCGTGCCCGTCGCGTGATGCGCATCGCGATCCTCGGGACCGGCCGCATGGGAGTGACGCGGGCGCGGCTGCTCGCCGCCGATCCGTCGGTCGCCGAGGTCGTGCTCGCCGGCGGCGATGCCGCCCGGACGGCAGCGGTGGCCGCGGGCTGCGGCGCGACCGCCGCGACGGTCGAGGAGGCGCTCGGCGCATCCCCCGACGCGGTCGTCGTCGCGTCGGCCACGGACCGCCACGCCGAGCAGCTGCAGGCGTGCCTGGCGCTCGGCGTGCCCGTGCTGTGCGAGAAGCCGATCGCGCTCACCGTCGCGGACACGGCGGCGAGCGTGGCCGCCTTGCGCGAGGCCGGCGTGCCGGTGCAGGTCGGGTTCCAGCGGCGCTTCGACGCCGGCTTCCATGCGATCCGCGACGCCGTGACCGCGGGCCGCGTGGGGACGGTCTACGCCCTGCGGCTCACCAGCCGGGACGCGACGCCGGCCGAGGAGCACTACATCCCCGGCAGCGGCGGGATCTTCCGCGACATGCACGTCCACGACTTCGACCTCGCCCGCTGGATCACGGGCCGCGAGGTCGTCTCGGCCTACGCGGCGGGCGCCGTGCGCGGGTTCGAGCGTTTCGCCCGGCACGGCGACGTCGACACGACGGCGATCGTGCTGCGGCTGGACGACGGCACGCTCGTGACGATCGACGGCGCCCGCCACGACCCGCGCGGGTACGACGTGCGCATGGAGGTGCTCGGTTCACAGGATGCGCTGTCGGCGGGGCTCGACGACCGCACGCCGCTGGCGGGGGCGGCCGGCCCGGCCTGGCAGACGTTCCCGGAGCGCTTCGCGGCGGCGTTCGCGGCCGAGACGGCGGCGTTCCTGGCCTTCGCGCGCGACGGCGGCGACAGCCCGTGCCCGCCGGAGGCTGCGCTCGAGGCCCTGCGCGTGGCGGTCGCCTGCGACCGGTCGCGGGCGGAGGGCCGGGCCGTGACGCTCGCCGAGCCGGCATGAGCTCCCGCTCCTGGGATGCGAGCACCTACGACCGCGTCTCCGACGTCCAGGATCGCTGGGCCGACGCGGTGCTCGACCGCCTGCCGCTGCGCGGCGACGAGCGCGTCCTGGACGCCGGCTGCGGCTCGGGCCGGGTCACGCGCAAGCTGCTCGAGCGCCTGCCGCGCGGGCACGTCGTCGCGCTCGACGCCTCCGAGGAGATGGTCGCCCACGCGCGGGCGACGCTGCCGCCGGACCGCACGACCGTAGCCGTCGCCGACCTTGCCGGCTTCACGCTCGACCAGCCGGTCGACGCGATCTTCTCCAACGCGGTCTTCCACTGGGTGCTCGACCACGACGCCCTGTTCGCCTGCCTGCGCCGCGCGCTGCGGCCCGGCGGCCGGCTGGTCGCCCAGTGCGGCGGCAAGGGCAACCTCGCGCGCTTCTGGGCGGTCGCGCGCGCGGTCGCGGCCGAGCCGCCGTACGCCGAGCACCTCGACGGGCTGGACAACGCGTCGAACTTCGCCGGCGCCGAGGTGACCGCCGAGCGCCTGCGCCGCGCCGGCTTCACCGACGTGCGGACCTGGATCGCGCCGAGCGACGTCACGCCGGCCGAGCCCGAGGCGTTCGTGCGCGCGGTCAACCTGCGGCTGTTCGTCGCCGCGCTCCCGCCCGCGCTCGTCGATCCCTACGTCCGCGACGTCGTCGCGCGGGCCGGCGACCCGATCGTGCTCGACTACCAGCGCCTGAACATCGACGCCGCCTGAGAAAAAGGTGCCTGTCCCCTTTTTCTCAGCCCCATGAGGTGCGGTAGGCGCGCTGGTCGTCGGTCAGCGCATCGAGCCGGACGCCCAGCGCGTCGAGCTTGAGCCGGGCGACCTCGCGGTCGACGCCGTCGGGCACCGGGTGGACGTGCGGGGCGAGCGTGCCCGCCGAGCGGACGAGGTGCTCCGTCGCCAGCGCCTGGAGCGCGAACGACATGTCCATCGTCTCCGGCGGATGGCCCTGGCCGGCGGCGAGGTTGACGACCCGGCCGGAGGCGAGCAGGTTGAGCCGGCGGTCGCCGAGGTCGTACTGGTCGACCAGCGGCAGCACGCCACGGACGCCGGCGGTCGCGGCCGCGCGCAACTCGTCGAGCGCGATCTCGACGTCGAAGTGGCCGGCGTTGGCCAGCACCGCGCCGTCCTTCATGCGCGCGAAGTGCTCGCCGCGCAGCACGCCGCGCGAGCCGGTGACGGTGACGAAGACGTCGCCGCGCTCGGCCGCGTCGAGCGCCGGCATGACCTCGAAGCCTTCCATGCGGGCCTCCAGCGCGCGCATCGGGTCGACCTCGCAGACGACCACCTGGGCACCGGCGCCGCGGGCGCGGTCGGCGATCCCGCGGCCCGTGGTGCCGAAGCCGATGACGACCAGCGTCTTGCCCGCCAGCAGCAGGTTGGTGGCGCGCAGGATCCCGTCGAGCGTCGACTGGCCCGTGCCGTAGTGGTCGTTGAACAGGCGCTCGGTGCGGGCCTCGTTGACGGCGATCACCGGGCAGGCGAGCCGGCCCTCGGCCTCCAGGGCCCGCACCCGCACGAGCCCGGTCGTGGTCTCCTCGGTCCCGCCGACCAGCGTGGCCGCCCGGCCGGCGGCGTGCACGAACGTGATCAGGTCGGCGCCGTCGTCGAGCGTGACGTGCGCCCCGTCCGCGACCACGGCGGCGACGTTGTCCGCGTAGGCGTCGAGATCCTCCCCGCGGCGGGCACGCACCACCGCGTCGCCGGCGGCCGACAGGGCGGCGACGACGTCGTCCTGGGTCGACAGCGGGTTGGCCGCGCACAGGGCGACCGCGGCCCCGCCGGCGGCGAGCGTGCGCACGAGCGCCGCGGTCTCCGCGGTCACGTGCAGGCAGGCGGCGACCCGCACCCCGTCGAGCGGGCGCTCGGCGGCGAAGCGCTCGCGGATCGAGCGCAGGACGGGCATCTGCCCGTCGGCCCAGGCGATGCGAGCCTCGCCGGCGGGGGCGAGGCTCGCGTCGGCCGCCAAGGCCCTGCTCCTCTAGTAGCGGTAGTGATCGGGCTTGTACGGGCCCTCGACCGGCACGCCGATGTAGGCGGCCTGCTCCGGGCGCAGCTCGGTGAGCTTCACGCCGAGCGCGTCGAGGTGCAGCCGGGCGACCTTCTCGTCGAGGTGCTTCGGCAGCACGTAGACCTGCTTGTCGTACTCGTCGTTCTTCGTGAACAGCTCGATCTGGGCGATCGTCTGGTTCGTGAACGAGTTCGACATCACGAA
>JAXDHL010000416.1:0-7115 GCA_034664525.1 Solirubrobacteraceae bacterium | reverse complement strand
GGGATCCCGGTCACCCGGCTGGTCGAGGGCGAGCGCGAGAAGCTGCTGCGGCTCGACGAGGTCCTGCACGAGCGCGTGGTCGGCCAGGACGAGGCCGTCCACCTGGTGGCGAACGCGGTCATCCGCGCCAGCGCGGGCATCAAGGACCCCAAGCGCCCGATCGGCTCGTTCATCTTCCTGGGTCCCACGGGCGTCGGGAAGACCGAGCTCGCCCGCACGCTGGCCGAGGCGCTGTTCGACTCCGAGGACAACATGGTCCGGCTGGACATGTCGGAATACCAGGAGCGCCACACGGTCTCGCGGCTCGTCGGCGCACCGCCCGGCTACGTCGGCTACGACGAGGGCGGCCAGCTGACCGAGGCGGTGCGGCGCAAGCCGTATTCGGTGGTGCTGTTCGACGAGATCGAGAAGGCGCACCCGGACGTGTTCAACACGCTGCTGCAGATCCTCGACGACGGCCGCCTGACCGACGCCCAGGGCCGCACGGTCAACTTCCAGAACTGCGTGATCATCATGACCTCGAACATCGGGTCGATGCACCTGCTGGATGGGCTGGACGCGACGGGCCAGATCCGGGAGGACGCGCGCGACCGGGTGATGGGCGACCTGCGCGGGCACTTCCGCCCCGAGTTCCTGAACCGCGTCGACGACATCGTGCTGTTCAAGCCGCTGACGCTGCTGGAGATCGGGCGGATCGTTGACCTGGTGCTCGAGGAGGTCCGGGGCCGGCTGGAGCAGCACCGCATCGGGCTCGAGGTCACCGAAGGCGCGCGCCAGTTCATCGCCCAGGCCGGCTACGACCCCGTCTATGGCGCCCGGCCGCTGCGGCGGTTCATCCAGCACGAGGTGGAGACCCGGATCGCGCGGGAGCTGATCGGCGGAGCGCTGCCCGACGGCTCGACGATCGTGATCGACACGGATGGCGACGAGATCACCATCGCGTTCCGCTCGCCGGCGGACTTCGCGGCCGACGGCGCCGGCCCCGAACGCGAGACCGCCGGCGCCGGCGCCGGGGCTTGACGGCGACGACAGGCGTCCTATCGACGACGGCATGCACACGTCACGCAGCAACCGGGGCGGGTCGTCCGACATGCGGGCGGCCGGCGCCCAGTCCGTCCCCCGGCGGGTCATCGCGACGTTCGATGACTACGCCTCCGCCGAACGGGCGGTGGACACCCTCTCCGACCGGGGGTTCGCGGTCGAGCGCACGGCCATCGTCGGCCGTGACCTGGAGCTCGTCGAGCAGGTGACCGGGCGGCTGACCACCGCCAGGGCGGCGCTCAACGGCGCGCTGGGCGGCGGGATCACCGGCCTGTTCATCGGCTGGATCTTCGGGCTCTTCAACTGGTGGAACCCCGTCATCGCCTCGGGCTGGCTGGCGCTCTGGGGGCTGCTGTTCGGCGCCGTCATCGGCGCGCTGTTCGGCATGATCGGCCACATGGTCCTGGGCGGCCGGCGCGATTTCGCCTCCGTCGGAGCGATGCGGGCGCACCACTACGACGTGGTCGTCGACGAGGACGTCGCCGAAGAGGCGATGCGTGTGCTGAACCGCATCCCGGTCAAGTGAGATAGCGCGCCGCGCGAGCGGTGGTCGCGTGCCTGGTTAGAGCGAGATCTCGCCTCGCCGGAGCGCCTCGGTCACCGCGTGCAGCCGGCTGTGGGTCGAGAGCTTGGCCATCGAGTTGCGCAGGTGGGTGCGGATGGTCTCGGGCGAGAGGAACAGCTCCGCGGCGACCTGTTCGGCGGTGAAGCCGCGCGCGAGCAGGGTCAGGATCTCGCGCTCGCGGGCGGACAGGGCCCGTTCCGGCATGGGGCGCCGCAGCCGGTCGTCGACGAAGCGCCCGGTGGCGGCCAGCTCGCGCACGGCGGTGGCCAGCTCCGAGGTCGGGCCCCGCTTGGACGCCACGCCGGCCACGAGGTCCAGGACGCCCGGCAGCCGGCCGGCGTCGACCTCCTCGGTATAGACCAGGATGCGGGGCCCCCCCGGCTCCTGCGTGAGCAGGCGGGTCAGCTCGAGGCTGTTCGCGGCCGGGCCGTCGAGGTCGATCACGGCGACGTCCGGCCGCCGCGTGTGGATGAGTGGGAAGGCCTGCGCCACGGTGACGACGGTGCCGACGATCTCGCAGCCCGCGCCGCGCAGGGCGGTCTCGATGCGCTCGCGGAGCTCGTCGTCGTGCTCGGCGATCAGCACGCGGGTCCGCGCGCTCGGCGCCCCGCCTCTGGCGATCTCCCCCAGCTCGTCGACCGAGCGCAGGAAGACGTCGACGATGTCGGGATCGAAATGCGAGCCGCGGCCGGTCTCGATGATCTCGACCGATCGCTCGTGGGAGAAGCGCCGGCGGTACACGCGGTCGTGGGTCAGGGCGTCGAAGACATCGGCGACGGCGACGATGCGGCCACCGATCGGGATGGCGGCCCCGGCGAGCCCGCGCGGGTAGCCGGTCCCGTCGTAGCGCTCGTGGTGGGTCCAGGCGATGGTGGCGGCAAGGTCCAGCACCGGGCTGTCGGATCCGTGGAGGATCCGGTGGCCGATCTCCGCGTGCGTCTCCATGATCGCCCGCTCGTGGGGATCGAGCGCGCCCGCCTTGCGCAGGATCGCGTCCGGGATCCCGACCTTGCCGATGTCGTGCAGCGGACTCGCCGTGTGCAGCAGGTCGCAGTCCGCGGACGAGAGCCCGAGCCCGCGGGCCAGGACATCGGTGAGCCAGGCCACCCGCTCGACGTGGTCGCCGGTGTCCTCGTCGCGGTACTCGCCGGCGATCGACAGCCGGCGGATCGTCTCGCCGCGGGAGGCGTCGAGCTCCTCGGTCGTCCGGCCGAGATGGCGCAAGGCGTCGTCGAGCGCGGCCGTGCGCTCCTCGACGAGCTCCTCGAGATCCTCGCGGTAGGCGCGGTTCTCGATCCGCAGGGCCCGCTCGCGGAGGGCGTTGGCGACGTTGATCAGCAGCTGCCGCTCGCTGAACGGCTTCACCATGTACGCGGACACGCCGAGCTGCGCCGCGGCGTCCGCCGTCTGCGGGTCGTCGACGCCGCTGACGACGATCGCTGCGAGGTCGGGGTCGGCCGCCAGCACGCCGGCGAGCAGCTCCAGGCCCGATTCGCCCGGCATGTTGAGGTCGCAGAGCACGAGGCTGCAGCGCGATCGGGCGAGCCGGCTGCGAGCCGCATCGGCGCCGTCGGCCGTGATGCAGTCGTGCCCGGCGGCGGTCAGCTGCGTCGTGAGGAGGCGCCGAACCAGGTCATCGTCATCGACGATCAGGATCCGTTCCATCGGCCGCTCGGGTCGCTGGGTGCTCGAGGTCATCGAGGTCTGCGGGCGCAAACCTCATCCTGGGGCGCGTCCGCTAAGGCGGAGCTTAGCGAGTGGTTTCGTCCGGCGGCGCCGGTGCGGCCGCCACCGGGTCCGGCGCGTCGAACAGCATCGCGATCAGGACCGCCGGCACCTCGGCGGCCTCCTGGTGATTCAGTCGCTGCTCGGCCCGCACCTCGATCTCCGCGAGGCGGTCGAGGGTCTCGGTGACGAGCGCGGACGCCTCCGCGAACCCCTGCTCGTCGAGCCGGACCGACTGGCGCGCGATGTGGGACTCGGCGCGCTCCATCCGGCCCTGGGCCGCGGCCCGCGAGATCACGTCCGCGATCTGGGCCAGGGTCGCCGCGTCGAGCGCCTCGCGGACCACGGCCGGCAGGCGCTCCCACGCCGACGCCGTGATCCGCGGCCGGGCCTCGAGCCGGTAGTGGTGCTCGACCGCGCCGCGGACCATCCGCCGCTCCTCGAGCTTGATGAATCCGAAGTCCCGCAGCGCGCGCACGTGGTAGCTCAGGTTCTCGAGCGGCACGTCGAGCGCGATCGCGAGCTCCTTGGGCGTCGCGGTCCGGTGCTCGAGCAGCGAGAGGATCCGCACGCGCACCGGATGCGCGAGCGCCTTGACGAGCCGCGGGTCGTCGATGTCGGTGATCGGCTTGCTCATGACAGTTGGGATCGCAGGCGCTTGCGTGCGCGGTGCAGCCGGACCTTAACCGTCCCCTCGGGCATGCCGGTCAGTTCGGCGATCTGCGCCTGGGTGAGATCGGCCCGGTACCGCAGCAGCACGAGGGTGCGATCGCGTGCCGGCAGCCGCGAGAGGGCGTGGCGGACATCCAGCGACGCCACCGGATCCGGGGCCGTCGCCGGCGCCTCGGGCGGCTCGGCCAGCGTGGACGCCCAGCTGAGCCCGTTGGGGCCGGTCTTCCATCGGACCGCCTCCCGGCGCGCGATCGTGGTCATCCAGGCGACCGGGCTCTCCGGCGGCCCACCCCGCTCCCAGGAGCGCCACGCGCGGATCAGCGCCTCCTGGGCGGCGTCCTCGACCGCCGCGGACGGCAGCCATCTGGCCGCGTTGCACGCCGTGCGGCGGAGGGCGTCCCAGTCGGGCGCGTTGGCGCAACGAAAATCATTTTTAGTGCACGGAACGAATCGTAGTCCCCGGCGGGTCATCAGGGCAGATGCCGATCCTCGACCCCTCACCGGCGCTGACGGCCTATGAGCGCCTCGCCGCCCACTACGACGACTTCACGCGCGATCACGACCACCGGACCTGGCTGACGCGCCTCGAGCACCTGGCCCGCGGGCATGGGCTCGACGGCCGGACGGTGCTCGACGTCGCCTGCGGCACGGGAAAGAGCCTCGAACCGGTGCTCGCGCTCGGCTACACCGGCGCCGGCTGCGACATCTCGCCGGCGATGCTGGCCCGCGCGCGGTGGCGGCTTCCGGGCACCTGGCTGTGTGAAGCCGACATGCGCGACCTTCCGCCGCTGGGGCGCTTCGCCTGGGTGACCTGCCTCGACGACGCGCTCAACTACCTGCTCGACGACGCCGACCTGGCCGCCGCGCTGGCGGCGATGGCGTCCGTGCTGGACGACGGCGGCGTCGTCACGTTCGATCTCAACACCCTGTCGGCGCATCGGGACGGCTTCTCGTCCACCTGGGTCGTCGAGGAACCGGGGCTCCATCTGTGCTGGCAGGGTCGCGGGTGCGACGACGGCAGGGGCGAGCCCGGCCGGGCCGACATCGACTGCTTCCGCGCCGTCGGCGGCGCCTGGGAGCACGAGGTCAGCCGGCACGAGCAGCGCTGGTGGAGCACGGCCGACGTGGCCGAGGCGGCGGCGCAGGCGGGGCTCGAGATCGCCGGGGTCCACGGCCAGCGTCCCGGCGCCGCCATCCAGGACGAGCCGGACGAGGCCCGCTGCACCAAGTCGGTGTTCTTCCTTCGACACGCAACGGGGGTGCGCACATGATCCGTCAGCCGTAGATCGTGAAGCCGCTCACCGCTCCAGCACGGCGGCCCGCGCGTCCGGCGCGGGCCGCCGGAGGTCCCGCACGCTCAATGCGCGTGATCGTGCTCCGGCAGCAGTTCGACCGGGATGTGGGTGACCAGGCGGCTCGCCAGGAACGTGGTCAGCGGCACCGACATCAGGAGCGCGAGGCAGCCGATGACCGCCGCCAGGATCGGCTCGGCGACGTCCTGGGAATTGAGCGCGTCGACCGTCCGCACACCCACCGCACGCAACGCCAGCAAGAGCGGCAGCGCCACCCCGACGTAGGCCAGCACCAGCGTGTGGATCGTCGCGGACAGGTGGTCGCGCCCGACGACGACCGCGCCGCGATAGAGCTGGCGGGCGCGTAGACCCGGGTTGGCGCGGCGCAGGGCCATGACCGCCGAGGCCTGCGTCACCGCGGTGTCGGCCAGCACCCCGAGCGCCCCGACGAGCATGCCGGCGAGGACGATCCCCTGCAGCGACAGGGTGCTGTCCGCCCCGAGCAGTGTGCTGGCGAGCTCGGTCGTGCGACCGTCGAGGTGCGCGGCGTGGACCACCAGGACGGCCGCCACGGAGGTCACGGCGAGCGTGCACGCGATCGACACCAGGGCGGCCATCGTCTGCGCCCCCACCCCGTTGGTGAGCACGAGCGTCACGAACGCGACGGCCAGCGACCCGACGAGCGCGACCGCCAGCGCGGGCTTGCCCGCGAGCAGCGCGGGCACCACGAACGTCGTCACGAGCAGGAGCGACAGCCCGACGCCCAGGACGGCGAGCAGCCCGCGCCCGCGCAACGCGATGATCGCCAGCACGGCCAGGGCGGCGGCGAGCACCAGGACCGGCCGGTGGCGGTCGATGTCGACGAAGTTGAACGCCGGCGTCTGACGCCGCACCGCAGCCGGCACGTCGCGCGGCAGCTGCGTGCGGCTGACCCGGATCGCCGTCCCCGCGCCGACGCTCGGCGCGGTGGCGGCCGGCCCGAGATCGAGCGTGGTGCGCTGGGATCCGACGCGCACCTGCGCGCGAAGGCATCGCTGTTGCGGGCGACCGGGGCATCCGACGAGCCGCGTCGCGGTCACGCGCGCGGCGACCGTCGGCGGAGACAGCTGCGCCAGCGCCCGTCGGGCAGTGACACGACCCGGCCACAGCGCGCCCATGGCGATGGCGGTGGCCAGCAGGAGCGCCGCGGCAACGCAGACCAGCCATCGGCCGGCCGGTACCCGCCACAGGTGGCGCAGCTCGTCGAGTCCCATGGCGCGACAGCCTACGAAATGCAAGAATGAGACTCGTTCCTATTTGGAGACCCTCGTATGCCCGCACCGTTCGACCAGCCATACCTGCAACGCGCTCTCGTGGAGATCACGCTCCTGGCCGTGGTGGCCGGCGTGCTCGGCACCTGGATCGTGCTGCGGCAGATGAGCTTCTTCGCCCATGCGGTCGGGACCGCCGCCTTCCCGGGACTGGTGCTCGCCGACGGTCTGGCGTTCCCGGCGCTGATCGGGGCGTTCGGCATGGCCGCCGTGGTCGCAATCGCGGTCTCGGTGATCGCCGGCGGCCGCGACGAGCGGCGCGACAGCGCGACCGCGCTCATGCTGGTCGGGGCCATCGCGGCCGGAGTGATCCTGGCCAGCGACGTGTTCCACTCGCAGGGCAACGTCGACCAGCTGCTGTTCGGCAGCCTGCTCGTGGTCGGTCCGGCCGATCTGCGCTTCGGCGCTGCGGTGGCCGTGCTCGCCGTGCTGGCGGCGGCGATGGCACGCAGGTCATGGCTCCTCCACGGCTTCGACCCACCCAGCGCGCGGTCGCTCGGCGGACGCTCG
>JAXDHL010000415.1:0-4518 GCA_034664525.1 Solirubrobacteraceae bacterium | reverse complement strand
GGCCGGACGAGCGGAGGTCGGACAGCATCGGGCGCTTGTCGTGGCGCTGCTCGACGCCGCGGGACAGCTGCGAGAGTGCGAGCACCGGGACCTGCAACTCGCGCGCGAGCGTCTTCAGCCCCTTCGAGATGTCGCCGATCTGCTCGACGATGTTGTCGCTGCGGCTGTCGGAGCGCATCAGCTGCAGGTAGTCGATGACGACCAGCCCGAGGCCGCCGTCGACCTGCTGCGAGAGCCGGCGCGCCTTCGCGCGGACGTCGAGCACGGACAGGTCGCTCGAGTCGTCGACGTAGAGCGGCGCGGCGCTCAGCGTCTTCAGCGCGGCGGTCACCTTCGGCCAGGCGACCTTGCCGCGGCGCAGGTCGTTGCCCTTGATCGAGCCCTGCGAGGCCATGAAGCGCTGCGCGAGCTCGGACTCGCCCATCTCGAGGCTGAACATGACCGACGGCTTGTTGAAGCGGACGGCGGCGTTCTCGAGGAAGTTGGCGGCGAGCGCGGATTTCCCCATCGACGGTCTTGCCGCAAGGATGATCAGGTTGCCGGGCTGGAAGCCCCCGGTGATCTCGTCGAGGTCGTTGAAGCCGGAGGGCGTGCCGCTGATCGTCTTGCCGGACTCGGCGAGCTTGGCCAGCTTCTCGATCTCCTGGTCGAGGACCTCGGAGATGATGCGGAAGTCCTTGCGGCGGTCGTCGTGGCCGACCTCGAGGATCGTGCGCTCGGCGTGGTCGAGCAGCGCGCGCGGGTCGGCGGCGCGCTCGGCGACCTCCTGCTGGATCCGATAGGTGGCGGTGAGCAGACCGCGGACCAGCGCGGTCTCCTTGACGATCTTGCCGTACTGGCCCGCGTTGCCGACCACGGGCGGGGCGGCGGCCAGCGCCTCGATCGCGGCCGCGCCGCCGGCCGACTCGAGCTGGTTGGCCTGCTTGAGCTTCTCGGTGACCGTCAGCTTGTCGACGGGCTCGGCCTGCTCGTAGAGCGCGAGCATCGCGCCGAAGATCGCGGCGTGCGACGGCCGGTAGAAGTCGTCCGGCTTGAGCGCGATGTCGATCACCAGCGTGTACATCGTCTGGTCCGACAGCAGGACGGCGCCGAGGACCGACTGCTCGGCCTCGAGCGACTGGGGCGGGAGGAGCCCGCCGCCGCCGGCGCCGTTGCCGTCGCGGTGGCCTCTGGTGTCGGGGTAGCTGGCGCTCATCGGCCGGGCGAGCTTAGGCAGGTTCGGGGTCCGGGTCGGGGGACCGCCCGCACGCTCCGCACTTTTGTTACCGGGCCGGTCGGACGGCGTGCAATCCGCGGCCCGCAACGACGAGAGCCCGCACGTGGCGGGCCCTCGGAAATCTGGTTTCGCGCTCCGGGACACCGCACGCGGCGCCCTCCTCGCGATGGCACACGGCTAGCGCTGCTCGACCACCATGGTCTTGACCTGGGCCTGCACGCCCGGGGCGACCTCGACGGTGACCACGTGGGTGCCGACCGTCTTGATCGGCTCCTCGAGGTGGATGTGGCGGCGGTCGATGTTCAGGCCGCGCGCCTCCTTGATGGCGTCGGAGATGTC
Source organism: Solirubrobacteraceae bacterium (assembly GCA_034664525.1). GTDB lineage: Bacteria > Actinomycetota > Thermoleophilia > Solirubrobacterales > Solirubrobacteraceae > DATLGB01. Next base: position 2,963 of record JAXDHL010000415.1, on the reverse strand, counting down.
GTCCGTCGTGACCGACCCGAACAGGCGGCCGTCCTCGCCGGCCTGGTGGGTGATGGTGAGGACCGTCTTGTTGAGCACGGCGGCGTTGTCCTGCGCGCGCTGCGCGGACTCGGCCTGCGCCTTCTCGAGCGAGGCCTGGCGCACCTCGGCCGCGGCGATCGAGCCCTTGGTGGCGGGCTCGGCCAGCTTGCGCGGGATCAGGAAGTTGCGCAGGTAGCCCTTGGAGACGTCGACGACCGTGCCCTTGGCACCGAGCTCCTCGACGTCCTTGAGCAGGATCGCCTGCGGCATCAGCGGTCCCGGTCGCCGCGGTCGCGCCGGCCGCCGCGGGTCTCGCGGTCGTCGCCGGTGGACTCGGCCACGTACGGCAGCAGCGCCAGCTCGCGGGCGCGCTTCACCGCGGTCGCGATCTGGCCCTGGTGACGGCGGCAGGCGCCGGTGATCCGGCGCGAGCGGATCTTGCCGCGGTCCGAGATGAACTTGCGGAGCGTGCCGATGTCCTTGTAGTCCACGAACTCGATCTTGTCGCGGCAGAAGGCGCACGGCTTGCGGCGGCCGGAACCGCCGCCTCTGGTCTTCTCACGCCGGCGGGTGGGCCGGCTGCGCTGCTTGGCCAATGGAAGAAATCCTCGTGTCTCGTCTTCGGTCCGCCCCGCTCACGCGCGTGAGCGGCCGGTGGACCGGTGCGGAGGCGCCAGTCTAGCGGGCGGGCAGCGTCCGGAGCCCGTGCTAAGCGGCGCCGGAGGACAGCGTGCACACGAGCTACGCCCCCTCGACGGCGGCCAGGGGCCGTCTCCCCCGGGCTCGGGGGAGACGGAACCGCCGCCTAGAACGGGATGTCGTCGTCGCTGGCCGGCGAGCGGCCGGCACCGGCGCCCGCGGGCGCGAAGTCGCTCGTGTCGACCGGGACGTCGCTGCGCGGCTGGAACGACTGGCCGCCGCCCTGGCCGCCGCCGCCCGTGTCGTCGCGGCTGCCGAGGAACTGCACGCCGTCGGCGATGATCTCGATCGCCTGGCGCTTGTTGCCGGCGTTGTCGGTGAACTCGCGCCACTCCAGGCGACCGTCGATCGCGACCGGGCGGCCCTTGGCCAGGAAGCGGGCGCAGTTCTCGCCCTGCGCGCCCCAGACGGTGACGTCGAAGAAGTTCGGCTTGTCCTCCCACTCGCCCGTCTGGTTGTTCTTGCGACGGGTGTTGGAGGCGATGCGCAGCGAGCACACGGCAAGGCCGGAGTTCGTGGAGCGCAGCTCCGGATCGCGGGTCAGATTGCCGGTCAGGACGACGCGGTTGATGTTGGTGGCAGCCACCTCATGGCTCCTTTCGGGAGGACGTACTCAAGCTCGGGGCGAGTCTAGATTCGGAGCGGGCCGGGACCGTGCAGCCCCCGCACTTTGGGGCGCTTTCGTCACAAAGCCGGTGCAGAGTCGTCACGAAGCGCTGTGGTTCGGACACGAAGCATCGCGCGCCGGGCGGCGGAACGGGTCAGCGAACGACAAAGGCACCGCGCTGCGGTGCCTTCGGGTGCTACGCCTCGATGGCCGGCTCTTCGGCGCCGACGGCCGATGCCCGCAGGTCCGGCGGCTCGGGCGTGCCGGGGCGCAGCCGGATCACCCGGAAGCGGATGATGCCGTCGGTGATCTTGAGCGTGTGGTCCAGCGCCTCGAGCAGCTCGTTCGTGGCGTAGAACTGGATCAGGTGGTAATCCGCCTCGGCCTTCTTGTGGACCTCGAACGCGGTGGCGCGGACGCCCCAGTCGTGGCGGCCGACCAGCGAGCCGCCATGGCGGTCGATCAGCGTCTCGACGTCGGCGACGATCTTGTCGCGCCGCTCCGGATCGGCATCCGTGTCGAGCAGCAGGGTCAGATCGTAGATGGGCGCGTCTTGAGCCATGCGGCGGAGCAGGGTAGCAGGGGCGAACTCTCCGGCCCCGAGGCCTAGGAGGGACATGAGCCCCGGATTCCTCGCGCGCGTGCGCTGGCCCAACGTCGCGATCGCCCTCGGCGTCGCCGCCCTCCTCGCCCTGCTGGTCGCCTGGCCGGCCCTCTCACCGTCGACGCCCGCGCTGCCGCCTCCGGTGGCGGCCGTGACGCCCGCGGCGACGCCGGAGGCGCCCGTCGCCACGCCGCGCCCGGGATCCCCGCGGCGTCGCGCAAGGCCGAGGCGGAGCGCCCCCGTCCGGGCCCAGCGGCCGCACCGCCGGCGCGCGAGCCGCCCGGCGCCCGTGGCGGGCGTGGTGGCGACGGTCGCGCCCGCGGTGCCGCCCCCGCCCGCCCCTGCGCCACGGGTCGCACGAATCGCCGCGCCGGCCCGCGAGTTCCACGGCTTCGAGCGGTAGCCGGGGGCGAAGAGCTCAGTCGTCGCCGGGGCGGCGGGCCGTCGGCGCGGGGTCGACCCGCGTGGCGTCCTCGCCCCGGCGCTTGCGCCGGATGTCGCGGATCTGCTCGTCGATCCAGTCGCCGGGATCGCGCGAGGTGAGGATCTCCTTCAGGCCGTCGGCGCGCCGGTGCCGCTCGTCGGCCTCCATCGTGAGCGCCGCGTGGATCGAGTCCGCCAGCTCCTGCACGTCGAACGGGTTGACCGACAGCGAGTACTCCCCGAGCTCCTCGTGCGCGCCGGTGTTCTCGGACAGGATCGATACCCCGTCGCGCTCGTTGACCAGCGCCGCCTCCTTGGCCACGAGGTTCATGCCGTCGAACATCGCGTTGACCATGATCACGTCGTAGTGCTTGTAGGAGGCGACCGCCTCGGACATCTCGTCGCGCAGCTTGAGGTCGATCGGCATCCAGTCCGGCGTGCCGTGGCGATGGTTGACGACCGCCACCAGCGCCTCGATGCGCTCGAGGTACTCGGCGTACTCGGGCACGTCGGTCCGCGACGGCATCAGCTGCGCCGTGAACGTGATCCGCTCGGAGAACTCCGGATGCTGCTCGAGGAAGATGTCGAACGCCGTGAACCCGCGCAGGA
>JAXDHL010000414.1:0-5150 GCA_034664525.1 Solirubrobacteraceae bacterium | reverse complement strand
TACAACACGCTCGCCGCCCAGGCGGTCTGAGACAAACAGGAGGAGAGGGAGATGGAGACCGCACGGAGCGAGCCCCTACACAGAGGGCTCTCGGCGTTGGGCAATGGCGTGATCACGTTCGCGGGCGTCGGTGTCTTCGGCGGCCTGTTCAGCCTGTACGCGTTCTCGATGGGCGTCGCCGGGCCGGCGGAGTTCTGGGGCTGGCCGCTCGTCGCGCTGAGCGTGGGCATGATCGTGCTGGTCTTCGCCGAGCTGGCGTCGGCCTATCCATTCGTCGGGTCGATGTACCAGTGGCCGACGATCCTTGCCGGACGGCGGATCGGCTGGAGCGTCGGCTGGCTGTACCTCGGCGCCGTCATCACGCTGATGACGGCGTACTACGCGTCGCTGCCGACGGTCGTGCGGCCGCTGTTCGGCTGGACCGACACGTTCGCGACGAACCGCGACATCATCCTCTTCGCGATGGCGTTCGCGGTGGTCTGGAACCTCGTGAGCATCGGCGCGCTGGGCCGCCTGGCGAAGTACGGCATGGTGATCGAGGTCGCCGTCGTCACCCTCATCCTGCTGCTCGTCTTCGCGATCGGGCCGCACCACTTCGGGGCGCTGACGGACACCTCGACCGTCGTCACCGACGCCAAGGGCAACGGCTCGGTCCAGAACGTCTCGTCGTTCGGCGACTGGCTGCCGCTCATGCTCGGCGGCGGCATCTTCAACGCGTTCTGGGTCCTCTACACGTTCGAGAACGCGGGCACGCTGGGCGAGGAGACGCGCGACGCGAGCCGTAACGCGCCGCGGGCCGTGCTCGGCGCGTTCGGGTTCTGCGTGATCGTCGGCTTCGTGTTCCTCATCAGCTTCTCGACGTCGGTCCCGGACATCCATGCCTCGATGGTCGCGGGGACGCCGGCCCAGGACGCCATCACCAACCACCTGCCGGACTGGGTGCTCAAGGCCTTCCTCCTGTGCCTCACCGAGGGCCTGCTGCTGGCGACCGCGACGATGTTCGCCGGCGCCGTGCGCCACATCTTCGGCATGGCGCGCGACCGCCAGATCCCGTTCTCAGGCTCGCTGTCGCGCACGCTCAAGGATGGCTCGCCGTGGGTCGCGACGCTGATGCTCGGCGGCCTGTCGGTGATCCCGGTGTTCATCTTCACGACGAACACCGCCTCCATCGTCGGCGGCGCGACCGCCGCGATGTACCTGGCCTACTTCGCCGTCATCATGATCGCCCTGGTCGCGCGACTCCGGGGCTGGTCGAACCGCGACGGGGCGTTCTCGCTCGGCCGCTGGGGGATGCCGGTCAACATCCTGGCCGCCCTCGGCGCCGGCGCGTCGCTTCTGGACCTCATGTGGCACCGCGCGGCGACGAATCCGACCTACGACGAGATCGTCGGGAAGACCACGGACAGCTTCTTCCGGCACATCCCCATGGCGTGGTACGTCGTCGGGGTGCCCGTGCTCGTCGGGATCGTCTACTACGCGCTGCAGCACCGCCGGATCCATACCGCGGAGACGGCGTTCGAACGGCGGGTCGCGTCCACCGGCGGCTTGCTCGGAGCGGAACCTCTGGGCCATGTGCTGGGCGAACCCGTGACTGACCCCCTCCCCTGAAAGATGGTGAACCAGATGACTCGACTTCTCGAAGGCAAGGCCGCGCTCGTGACCGGAGGCGCTCGCGGGATAGGACGCGGGATCGCGCAGGTGCTGCTCGACCGCGGCGCCCGCGTGGTGGTCGCGTCGCGGACGCAGTCGGATCTCGATGAGGCCGTCGACGTCCTGTCCCCGCACGGCGAGGTGTCGGCCTACCGCGCCGACGTGAGCGATCCCGCCTCCGTGGCAGAGCTGTTCGACGTCGCGGTCGAGCGCCTCGGCGGGCTCGACGTCTTCGTCGGGTCCCATGGCGTCTACAACGCGACGGTCCCCGTCCTGGACTTGCAGAAGGAGCAGTGGGACCGCACGCTCGCGATCAACCTGACCGGCAACTTCCTGTGCGGCCAGGCCGCCGCCCGCCGGATGGTCGATCACGGGCGCCAGGGGCGCATCGTGTTCATCAGCTCGATCAACGGACTCACCGCCGAGATGAACGCGGCCGACTACAACACCAGCAAGGGCGGCCTGCACCTGCTCACCAAGACGATGGCACTGGACCTCGCGGAGTACGGGATCACCGTCAACGCGGTGGCGCCGGGATGGATCCAGTCGCCGATGTCGCAGGGATACCTGTCCGAGGACCTGCTGGCCGGCAAGGAGCGCGTCAACGCACAGCGACGCGTGGGCATGCCCGTCGACATCGGGAGCGCGGCCGCCTGGCTCGCGCAGGACGACGCGGGCTACGTGACCGGCTCGACCATCGTGGTGGACGGCGGCCAGATGGCCGAGATGTTCATCCCCACGGGCTGAGGGTCCCCTCCCCCGCCCGGGAACCGGTCCGGCCCCTCCGCGCGGGGCCGGACCGGTCAGCCCTTGACGGCGACGCCCACGCGGGACTCCTCGGCGCGGGCGCGCATGATGATGCGAACCCGGTCTGCGCGGAAGAGGTCGTGGGAGTGCTCGAACGGGACGCCCGCCGCGTCCTTCGTGGTGCGAACGACGGACATCAGCGGCGCCGAGCGACGGACGCCGAGCAGGCGCGCCTCCGCGACGCCCGCCCCGACGACCTCGATGCGCTCCTCGGCTTCGCCCTGTCGCAGCCCGTACGAGTCCGCCAGCAGCTCGTAGAGCGAGCCGCCCAAAGGGTGGTCGAGCAAGCCGGGGAAGCGCTCGGCCGGGAACCGCGCGCGCTCCAGCGAGATCGGCTCGCCGTTGGCCAGCCGGACGCGCGCGATCTCCAGGACCACCGTGCCCGGGGGCACGCCGAGCGCGGCGCCGGTCTCGGCGTCGGCCTCGACCGTGGCGGTCGACAGCACCCGCGCGCCGGACGCGAACCCCTGCCGGCGCAGGAACGCGGGCAGCCCCGCGTAGCTCGTGAGGTCGCGCTCGACCTTGCGGTCGGCCACGAACGTCCCGCCGCCGCGGCCGGAGACGCGGCGCACCGCTCCGCGCGACTCGAGCGCCTCGAGCGCGTCACGGAGCGTCGACCGGCTCACCCCGTAGCTCGCGGCGAGCTCGCGCTCGGTGCCGAGCCGCTGCCCGGGCTTCAGGACGCCGTCGGCAATGTCCCCGACGAGCCGCCCGAGGACCTCGGTCGTCGCCGGACCGAGGCCGCTGTTGGGGACGGATTGCGCGTCTGAGCCGTCGGTCACGGGCGGACGACTCTACGGCCCCGAGGGACAGGCCCTAATGCTCGCGCCCCTCGATCCCGGCGAGCACGCGCGTGATCTCGTCGCGCGCCGCCTCGATGCTCGCGGTGGGGCCGCTCATGTAGATCCGTCCGGCGGCCCCGATCATCGAGACCGTGACCAGCGTCACGTCGGGCGCGACGCGCTCCGCCTCGTTTGCGGCGACCGCGGCGAAGAGCGCCGGCATGACCTCGTAGACGAGCAGCGTCTGGCCGGGCAGCACCATCGACGCTTCGCGGGTGCGGTTGAGGATGACCGCGTGCTGGTCGGTGATGTTCTCGATGACGTCGGCGTAGAGGACCCGCGGCCGCAACTGATCCGCCGCCTCGGCGCCGACGCCCTCGAGGATGGCCCGTCCGGCGGCGGCCACGTCCTCGGGGTCGGACGAGTGGACCTCCAGGACGCCGAACTGGCGCTCGACGTAAAGGATGCCCGGCTCGACCGTCGGGACCGATTTCAGCGCGAGGTCGATCACGCGCTCGATCGCGAGCGCGGGAGCAACCTCGACGATGAGCGCGTGGTCGCCTTCCATCGGCGGATACCCGCGCGCCCGCGTCGGCGTTCCGAGGTAGGCCGCGAACTGCCTGGTGAGGTCGGGGATCGGCAGGTACACGCGCACCTGCACGTCGGTCCCGAGCGCTGGGGCGACGGCCATCTCAGGCCTCGACGAAGTGCGTGCCGATCTCCCCGTGCGGCCTCGGGATGACGTGCACCGCGACGAGGTCGCCGACCGTCGACGCGGCCTCGGAGCCGGCCTCGGTGGCCGCCTTGACGGCGCCGACGTCGCCCCTGATGACGACGGCGACGAGCCCGTCGCCGACCTGCTCGCGCGAGAGGATCGTGACGTTCGCCGCCTTGACCATCGCATCGGCGGCGGCGAGCGCCGCGACGTAGCCCTTCGTCTCGATCATGCCGAGCGCGCTGGAGTTGGAAGTGGCCATGCGACCTCCTGTGGTTCGTGTGGCTATGGTTGAAGTCCCTGCTCGTCGACGGAGCCGATGATGAGCGCGTCGATCGGGGGCCGCCGGGGGCTGAAGTGCGCGGCCGCGACGGAGCCCGTCGTGACCAGCACGCGCTCTCCGGCGCCGCTGCCGAGGATGTCGAAGGCGACCAGACGGCTGCCGCCCTCGACCTCGACCTCGAGGAACGCGCCGTTCGGCACGTCCTCGATGCGCCTGGTGCTCCACAGCGAGCCGATGACCGTGGCGATCAGCATTGCCTCTCCTTGTCGATCTCCACGCCGAGGCTGCGCGCGCGGTCGCGCCCCATCGGCGTCAGCACCGCCTTCGGTCCCAGGACCAGCCGGGATCCGGCGGCGGCGGCCTCGGCGACGAGGCGCTCGGTGACGGCGCCGCGCTCGACGCGCATGGCGGGCGGACGGCCGTCGGAGCCGACCGCCGGGCGCCGCAGCGCGAAGCGCAGCTTCCCCGCGCGGATCGCGAGGCGGTCGCGCGGGTTCTCCAGGCGCCGCATGAGGTCTCGCACGAAGGCGTCGAGGTCGGCCTGGCTGTCGATGGTGACCTGCTGGACGCCGTCGCCGAGGACGGGCGGGGACGGGTCCGCGGCCGCGGCCGGGACGGCGGGAGGCGCAGGGGCGGGAGCAGGCGCGGGCCCGGGCGCCTGCTGCGGCACGGCGCCCGCCCGACGCTGCGACGACGGCCGGTGGACCCGTGCGACCGGCGGAGCGGGGACGCTCGGGACCGCCGGCGCTGGGCGCACGGGCGTCGCGCCGTTGCGCGGCGGCTGGCCGGCGAGAACGTCGGGCAGGAGCTCCGCGAGCACCTCGCGCACGACCGTCCCGATCGCCGAAACCTCGGCGCTCGTCATCGCGGGTCCTCGAGGATCCCGATCGCCGCCTCTGCAGCGGTGCGGACG
>JAXDHL010000413.1:0-5649 GCA_034664525.1 Solirubrobacteraceae bacterium | reverse complement strand
CCGCGCAGCGTCCAGTGCAGCTCGCCGTAGGCGACGTCGACCGCCGCGACGTGCTCGGCGCCGCGCTTGAGCAGGCAGTCGGTGAACCCGCCGGTGGAGGCGCCGACGTCCAGCGCGTGCCGCCCGGCGACGTCGATCCCGAGCGTGTCGAGCGCATTGGCGAGCTTCGTCCCGCCGCGTGAGACGAACGGCGGCGGGGCCGCGACCTCGAGCTCCACGTCGGCGGCGACCAGCTGGCCCGGCTTCTCCGCCCGCCGGCGCCCCGGGAGCAGCAGCACGTCCCCCGCCAGCACCGCCGCGGCCGCTCGCGAGCGCGAGTCGAACAGCCCGCGCTCGGCGAGCAGGGAGTCGAGACGGACCCGCGGCATCCGCGCGCAACGGTACCGGCCCCCACCGCACCGGAAGCCGGTCGATCTGTGCCCACCGTCACAGAGCGATGCCGCGTTCGCGGGAACACTCGTTCGCGATGCGACGGATCTCCCTCCCCATCCATGCTCTGGTGGAGCTCGTGGCCGGGCTCGTCCTCGTCGTCGGCGCCTTTGCGCTCGACCTCGGGGCGGCCGGCACGATCCTCACCTTCCTCGCCGGCGTCTCCCTCGCCGGACTCGGGCTGGGCGCCGCCGAGACCCTCCCCCTCGGCGTCCACCAGTCACTCGACCGCGCCCTCGTGATCGGGCTCTCGCTCGCCGCGATGCTGGCCGCCGCCGACGGCGCTGTGCCCGCCGCGTGGCTGCTGCTCGGCACGGCCGTCGTGCAACTCGGCCTGATGGCCGGCACGCGCTGGACGCGGGCGCCCCTGACGCGCGTTTAGGCCCGTGGGGGCAGCGCGACGTGGGCCTGCGTGCCCGCGTCGCGCTGGCTCTCGAGCCAGAGCCGCCCGCCGTGGTGCTTGACGATCTCGTTGGCCAGGAACAGCCCGATCCCGAGCCCGGGGATCCGCGCCGCGTCGGCCGTGAGCCCACGGGCGAAGCAGTCGGTCATCCGGTTGGCCTCGGCCTGGTCGAAGCCGATCCCCGTGTCGCGCACCGAGATCCGCACGAAGCCCTCGATCAGGCCGGCGGTCACGTCCACGCGGCCACCGCGATCGGTGAACTTGATCGCGTTGCCGATCAGCTGGGCCGCGACGAGGTCGAGCTCGGCGGGCACCCCGCGCGTGATGTAGGCCTCGGGCGCCGGGCGGTAGGTCAACGTCACCCCGCGCTCGGCCGCCTCCTCCTGGAATCGCTCGACGTTGCGCTCCAGCCAGGGGCCCACCGGCAGCGCCTCCATCTGGCGCAGCTCGGGCGGCCGCAGGTGGGCGAGCGCGAGCAGGGCGTCGACCGTCGCGAGCATGCGCCGGGTGTCGGCGCCCGCTGCGGCGAGGTAGCGCCGGGCGTCCTCCCCCAGCTCGCCCGCCTGGCCGGCGAGCACGAGCGAGATCGCGTTGACCGCGCCCGCCAGCGGCGAGCGCAGCTCCTCGGTCACGCGGTCGACGAAGTCCTGCTCCTCCGGGGAGAGGACCGTGCCGGCGCGCTGGGTCGTGATCGCCTTCGCCACGTACTCGGCCACGAGCTCGCCGAACGTCTCGTCCTCGGATTCGTACTCCGCGGCCTCGGACATCCGGGTCAGGACGATCTCGCCGAAGCTGGGGCCGCCGGCGCGCAACGGCACCGAGACGTAGGGCCCGGCGCCGAGCGCGGTGCCCGAGACGAACTGCCGCTGGATCGGGGTGGACACCGTGAGCATGGCCGCGTCCGACCCCGTGCACTCGCACGCCTTGTCGATCACGAACTGCAGCGTCTCCTCGCTGTCGGGCGCTGCACGCAGCTTGCGCGCGATGTCGCGCAGGGCGGCCATGCGATCGATCGCGGCGCGCGGGGGCGGGCCGGGCTCGGGCTCCGCCTCGCGCGTGGCGGCGTCCGAGCCGGCCTTCGCATGGCTGAAGAAGGCATCGTCGAGGGTCAGGATCTTGCTCTCGTTGCGTGGCTGCGGTGCCGCCGTGGGCGACCAGGCAGCGGCCGACGCGAGCGGGACGGCGTCGTCCGTGATGGCGTCCTCCATGTCTCAGGCATCGGCCGGTGCGGGCGGAGCTTTAGGAAGAGGCGCGGGCCATCACACCAGCGAGGACCGCGGATCCATCACCGCGGCCTCGATGCGCTCGGCGAGGCGCTCAGCCGTGAAGCCGACCTCCTCGTGGAGCAGGCGCGGGGCGCCGTGGGTCACGAACCGGTCCGGCAACCCGTGGCGCAGGATCCGCGGGGTCAGCCCGCCTTCGCTCAGGGTCTCCCACACCGCGCTGCCGAAGCCACCCTGCAGGACGCCCTCCTCGACGGTGACGAGCAGGTCGTGCTCGACGGCCAGGCGGGCGAGCAGCTCGCGGTCCAGCGGCTTGGCGAAGCGCGCGTCGGCGACAGTGACGTCGAGGCCGCCGGCGGTCAGCAGGTCGGCGGCGCCGAGCGCGAGCTTGACGCCAGATCCGTAGCCGACGACCGCCACGCGCTCCCCTCGGCGCAGGACCTCGCCGGTCCCGACCTCGAGCGGCTTGATCCGCGACGGGATCGCAACGCCCTCGGCGTTCCCGCGCGGGTAGCGGACCGCGGCCGGGCCGTCGAGCTGCAGCGCGGTGCGCAGCATCCGGCGCAGCATGGCCTCGTCACGCGGCGCCATCAGCGTCATGTTCGGCAGCGGCCGCAGGTAGGCGATGTCGAAGACGCCGTGGTGGGTCGGGCCGTCGTCGCCGACCAGGCCGGACCGGTCCAGGCACAGCGTCACCGGCAGGTTCTGCAGGCAGATGTCGTGGATGATCTGGTCGAAGGCCCGCTGCAGGAAGGTCGAGTAGATCGCGGCGACGGGGCGCGACCCGCTCAGCGCGAGGCCGGCCGCGAACAGCAGCGCCTGCTGCTCGGCGATGCCGACGTCGAAGTAGTGGTCGGGCTCCTCGTTCTGGAGGATGTTGAGCCCGGTGCCGGAGTTCATGGCGGCGGTGATGCCGACGACCCGGCGATCGCGGCGGACCTCCTCGACCATGCCCTTGCCGAAGACCTCCGTCCAGGTCGGCGCGGCCGGCGAGGCGCCGGCCGGCTTGGCGACCGGCTTGGCCGGGACGCGGTTGGCGATCGAGCCCGGCTTGGCCGCGTGCCACTTCTCCATGCCGGCCAGGCCGCCGTCCTCGGCCGGCGAGAAGCCCTTGCCCTTGACCGTGGCGGCGTGGATGACGACCGGGCGCTTGGCGTCGAGCGCCTCGCGCAGGGCGCGCCGCATGGCCTTGACGTCGTGGCCGTCGACGACGCCGATGTACGCCCAGTCGAGCTCCTCCCACCACAGGCCGGGGGCGATCAGCGCCTTCAGGGACTCCTTGAGCTGCGGGCCGAGCTTCTCGAACGCGGCTCCGACGGCGGGCAGCCGGGTCAGCCGCTCCTCGACGCCCTCGCGCGCCTTCCACATGTGCGGCTCGAGCCGGACGCGGTTGAAGTAGCGGCTGAGCGCGCCCACGTTGGGCGAGATCGACATGCCGTTGTCGTTGAGGATGACCACCAAGGGGGTGCCGAGGCCGCCGGCCTGCGACACCGCTTCGAAGGCGACGCCGCCGGTCATGGCGCCGTCGCCGATCACCGCGACCACCTTGCCGTCGGGCGCGTCGCCGCGGCGCATCGCCTCCTTGATGCCCACCCCGTAGCCGATCGAGGTCGACGCGTGCCCGGCGCCCATGATGTCGTGCTCGGACTCGTGGATGGCGCAGAACGGCGCCAGCCCGCCGTACTGGCGGATCGTCCCGATCTCGTCGCGGCGGCCGGTGAGGACCTTGTGCGGGTAGGCCTGGTGCCCGACGTCCCACAGCACCTTGTCGCGCGGCGAGTGCAGCAGCGAGTGCACCGCGACCGCGATCTCGCAGCAGCCGAGATTGGCGCCGAAGTGGCCGCCGATCTCCCCGACCGTGTCGATCAGCAGCTCGCGCACCTCCTGGGCGACCTGCTGGAGCTCCCCCTCGTTGAGGTGGTGCAGGTCCTGCGGGCCGTCGATCGAGTCCAGGAGCCGGGTCATGAAGTGCGCTTGTAGATGAAGTCCGTGATGTGTTCGAGCTCGATGGGCCGGTCCGGCACGGCGCGCTGCAGGGCGTCGCGGGCCTTGCCGTGGGACTCGGCGGCCATCCCCCTGGCGCCGTCAAGACCGTAGGAGCTGACGTAGGTGAGCTTCCCGTGCCGCTCGTCCGATCCCCGGGGCTTCCCGAGGCCCTCGTCGGTGCCCGTCACGTCGAGGATGTCGTCGACGATCTGGAACAGCACGCCGAGCTCCGCGGCGAACTCCCGGAATGCCGGAAGTCTAGGGCTTCGGCCCTCTCCGGATAACAGCAGTACGCATTCGACGCTGGCAGCGATCAGCCGCCCCGTCTTGAGCTCGTGCAGACGGCGCAACGTGGTCGTCCCGTCGTCGGCGAGGCCCCGGATGTCGATGTACTGCCCGCCGACCATGCCCTCCACGCCTGTCGCGCCGGCGAGCTCGCACACCGCGGCGAGGATCGCCCGCGGATCGCCCTCCTGGTGGGCGAGGACGTGCCGGAACGCCTCCGCGTACAGGCCGTCGCCCGCGAGGATGGCCACGTCCTCGCCGAAGACCTTGTGACAGGTGGGGCGGCCGCGGCGCAGGTCGTCGTCGTCCATCGGCGGGAGGTCGTCGTGGATCAGCGAGTAGGTATGGATCAGCTCGAGGGCGGCGGCGAACGGCAGGACGCTGATCGGGCTCGCGATCGCCTGCTGGGTCGCGAGCGCGAGCACGGGCCGGATCCGCTTGCCGCCGGCGAGCAGCGAATAGCGCATTGCCTGCTCCAGCCCGGCCACGGCCGGTTCGCGGCGCGCGAAGCGCAGGCCGGCCAGATAGGACTCGACCTGCAGGCGCAGGTGGTCCGGATATGTGGGCGCGCCCGCCGCCGCTGTCACGCGGGACAGCCTAGAAAGCGAGCTGCCCGGCGGGGCCGAGCGGCTGGTCGCCCAGGCGCACGCGACGGTCGAGCTCACCGCCGGCCTCGGCGGCGATCCGGGCCAGGTCGTCGACGAGGGCCGCGGCGTGGCGCGGCTCCAGATCGCCCGAGCGCAGCTCTTCGGCGGTGCGCTCCAGGCGGGACACGAGGATCTCGAGGGTCTCCGGCATGTGCGAACCATTGTGACAGCGCCGGTCGGCGGACTCGCCGGTGAGCGTATCCGCCGCCCTGCCGAGTTTTCCTACAAGTTTTGTATACAATGCCCCGCATGCCGCTCACTCCTCCCCGGATCCTCGGCGCCGCGGAGCTCTCCGACCTCGTCGGGGGGCTCGCGGCGCGCCCGGAGCTCTGGCGCCCGCACGTGCGGGCCGAAGCCGGCCGCCGTCACTTCCACCGGCTCGTCGCCGAGGCCCACGCGACCGTGTGGCTGATCAGCTGGATGCCCGGCACCGACACCGGCTTCCACGACCACGACGGCGCCGCCGGGGCCGTCTGCGTCGTCGCCGGCGCGGTCTGCGAGGAGCGGCTGCGGCTCGGGGGAACGCCGCTGCGCGGCGTCCACGGCGAGGGCGAGGTGTTCGGCTTCGGGCCACACGACATCCATCGCGTGAGGCACTCCGCCGGCGAGCCGGCCGTGACGATCCACGCCTACTCGCCCGAGCTGCGCCGAATGGGCCGCTACGTCGAGGGGCCGG
>JAXDHL010000412.1:0-5669 GCA_034664525.1 Solirubrobacteraceae bacterium | reverse complement strand
GGCGGACGCTTCGCGCGCCACGGCGGCGGCAAGAGCGCCAATCAGGCCGTCGCGGCGGCGCGGTTCGGCGCCGACGTGGCGCTGGTGGCGGCGGTCGGGGACGACGAGTTCGGGACGGCGGCGCTCGACGAACTCGCGGCGGAGGGGGTGGACGTCACCCACGTCGCCCGGCTGGCGGGCGTGCCGACGGGCGTCGCCGCGATCGTGGTCGACGCCGGCGGGGAGAACCAGGTCGCGGTCGCCTCCGGCGCCAACGCCGCGCTCGACGGCGCGCGGGTGACCGCGGCGCTGGACACGCTGGCGCCGGCGGCGGGCGACGTCGTGCTGGTGTGCTTCGAGGTGTCCGACGCGGTCGTCGCCGCGGCGCTGGGCGCGCGCGGCGGGGCGGCGGTCGTGCTCAACCCGGCGCCGGCCCGGCCGCTCGGCGCGGTGGCGGGGGCGCTCCTGACGCCCAACGCCGGCGAGGCGTCCGCGCTCACCGGCGAGGAGGACCCCGCCCGGGCGGCGGCGGTGCTGCACGCGCGAACCGGTGCGCCCGTGCTCGTCACCGTCGGCGCGCGCGGCGCGCTGCTGCTGACCGACGGCGCCGTTCCACCGCTCGAACTGCCTGCGCGGCCGGCCGACGTGGTCGACACGACGGGCGCCGGCGACGCGCTGAACGGCGCGCTCGCCGCCGGGCTCGCCCGCGGGCTGCCGGTCGAGGCGGCCGCCCGGGAGGCGGTCGCGGCGGCCAGCGCCTCGACGACGGTGGCCGGGGCGCGGGCCGGGATGCCGCGCCGGCCCGCGCAGCCGTAGCGCCTCAGCCGGCCGCGGCAGCCAGGGCCGTCGCGCTCCCCGAGCAGTCGTACAGCGTCCCGGCCGTGGTGTTGGCCGGCTTGCAGGTGTTCGCCACGGCGGTCATCACGGTCTGCGAGCCGACGCGGGTGTCGCCACCGAAGCCCCCGGGCCCGCCGCCGCCGTCGCGGCCGCCGCCGCTCGTCAGCACCCAGCGGATCTTGCCCGAGCTCACGGCGTCGGCCAGCCAGCTCACGCTGACCTGGCTCTCGCGGCCGGAGAAGCCGCCGATGCCGGCGACGTCGGAGCCCTGGCGGACCGCGGTTTCGGCGCCGGTCTGGCTCGAGATGGCGAGCGTCCCGCCGCCGTGCTGCTTGATGTAGGACAGCACGGAGGTGAGGTCCTCGCCGCCGAACATGCCGCCGCCGCCCCCGCCCGTCGCGCCGCCGGGCGCCGCGCCGCCGGGCGTGAAGCCCGGGCGCGGCTGGAAGCCGCCACCGAAGCCGCGGCCGCCGAAGCCCCGGCCGCCGAAGCCGCCGCCGCCCGGGCCGCCGTCCATGGTGGCGCTCGACGGACCGCCGGCCGGGAACGTCCCGCTCGTCGGGTGGCCGATCGTCTGCGCCGCCCAGGTCGCCGGCGCGGCGGTGAGCGCCGCGACGGCGACCGCGATGGCGGCGAGCCGGATCCGGCGCGCGCGCTGCAGCACGAGCACCGCGCCGGCGCCGACGCCGGCGACGAGGATGAGCGGCTCGACCCAGGCCATGCCCGTCGTGTCGTGCGCGACGACGTAGAGCTCGGAGAAGATGCCGGCGGCGATCGCCAGCGGGGCCAGCCAGCGCATCTCGGCCCGGCCGGAGGCGAGCTGGCCGACGCCCGCGCCGACCAGCGCGGCGCCGAACGGCGCCAGCGCCGACACGTAGTACGGGTGGAAGATGCCCGACGCGAACGAGAACGTGACGGCGGTGGTCAAAAACGCGCCGCCGACGGCGACGATCCAGCCGGTGCGCGAGTCGGCGCGCCTGAGGCGGCTCGCGACGACCACGGCCGCGCCGGCGACGACCGCGAAGCCGAGCAGCCAGCCGGCCTGGCCGCCGAGCGAGCTGTCGAGCAGTCGCAGCGGCCCGGTCGCGCCGCCGAAGAGGCCGCTCGCGCCGCCGCCCCCGCCGCCGCCGCCCGGACCAGTCATGCCGCCCGGCCCGCCGGCCTGGCCCGAGATCCGCCCGACGCCGTTGTAGTTCGTGATCAGCGACCAGATCGAGTTGTCCGCGGTGCCCGAGATCCACGGCCGCGACGACGCCGGGGTCAGCCACATCAGCACGGGCCAGGCGAGACCGACGGCCGTCATCGCGGCCCCACCGGCCAGCAGCGGCACGACGCGCCGGGTGACCCACAGCCACGCGACGACGATGCCGGGGACGACCAGCAGCGCCGCGCCCATCTTCGTCTCGAAGCCGAGCCCGACCGCCACGCCGGCCCAGACGATCCAGCGCGTCCGCTTGGTCTCGAGCGCCCGCACCGTGCACCAGATCGCGGCGACCGAGCAGAGCACGAGCAGCGCGTCGGGATTGTTGTGCCGCGAGATCGCGACGGTGATCGGCGTCAGCGCCAGCACGGCGCCGCCGGCGAAGCCGGCCACGCGGCCGAAGCGCCGGCGGACGAGGTCGTAGACGAGCCCGACCGTCGCCATGCCCATCAGCGCCTGGGGGACGAGCAGGCTCCAGGACGAGTAGCCGAACGCCCGCACGGACAGCGCCTGGATCCAGGTCGACAGCGGCGGCTTGTCGAGCGTCATCACCAGCGACGAGTCGAACGAGTTGAACAGGAACGCCTTCCAGTTGCCCGCCATCGAGCGCACTGCGGCGGCGTAGTACTCGTTCGCATAGCCGTTGCGGCTCAGCGCCCACAGGTTCAGGACACCCGCGACGGCGAGCAGGACCGCCAGCTCGGGCGTCGGCAGCCGCAGCACGCGCCGCCGCCCCACCGTCTCGTCGCGCGTCGGCGGCGAGCCGGTGGCGGGGACGGGGCGTGGACCGAGCAGGCGGCTGACGAGCGATGACATGGCGACAACGGTCGCCGCCCGGTGTCCCGGTCCGCTGAGCCGAGCCTGAGAACTGCCTGAGTTCCCCTAATCGGCGAAGCGCGGCAGGACGTGCTCCGCGTACGCGGCGAAGAAGCCCTCGTGGTCGCCGCCGATCTGCTGCACGTGGACCTCGTCGATCCCGGCGTCGGCGAACGCCTGCAGCTCGGCGACGTGGCGCTCCATGTCCGGGCCGCAGACGACGGTCTCGGCGATCATCTCCTCCGTCACGAGCGAGCACGCCTGCTCGAAGTGCGCCGGCGTCGGCAGGACCTGCGGCAGCTCTCCCGGCAGGACCTCGTTCGGCCACAGCCGGTGGACGGTGCGCACGCACTCCGCCTCGTCGGCGCCCCAGCAGACCTTCGTCCCCGACTGCACGAGCTTGTCGCCGCCCCCGCTCGACCGGAACCGCTGCACGTTCTCGGCCTCGGGACCCACCAGCACGTACCCGTCCCCGATCCGCGCGGCGAGCTCGACCGCCTTCGGCCCGAAGCCCGAGACGAGGATCGGCGGCAGCTCGTCCGGCAGCGTGTAGATGCGGGCGTTCTCGACCAGGTAGTGCGTCCCGTCGTACTCGACCTGCCGGCCCGTCCAGAGCTCGCGGATGACGGCGATCGCCTCCTCGAGCATCTCCAGGCGGACGTCGGCCGACGGCCAGTGGTCGCCGAGGATGTGCTCGTTGAGCGCCTCGCCGGTGCCGACGCCGAAGCGGAAGCGCCCGGGCAGCAGGGCGGCGGAGGTCGCTGCCGCCTGCGCGATCACCGCCGGGTGGGTGCGCACGGTGGGGCAGGTCACGGCGGTCGTGACGGGGATGCGCTCGGTGACCTGGCTGAGCGCGCCGATCATCGACCACACGAACGCGCTCTCGCCCTGCTCGTCGTTCCAGGGGTGATAGTGATCGGAGATCCACAGGCTCTCGAAGCCCGCGCCCTCGGCCATGCGCGCCTGGCGGAGGAGCTCGGCCGGGCCGAACTCCTCGCAGGACAGGAAGTACCCGATCTTCATACAGCCGCCGCTACCCGGGCGGCTGCGCGGTCACGCGGTCGCGACGCTCGGGCTGTGCCGCGATGCCGTCACGGCGCTGGCGGAGGCGACGAGCACCGCGATCGCGGCCGCCGCGGTCAGCAGCGCACCCGGGCCGCGGCCGACGGAGACGTCGACGGTGCCGGCCGAGCCGAGGCTGCCGAAGCTCGGCACCGGGTCCACGAACAGCCGGAAGAACGTGAGCACGGCCACCAGCAGCGCGGCGCCCGCGATGATCGCCGGCATTGCCGGCGGCAGCTCGTCCGAGGAGATCGGGCCCTTGCCGAGCGCCGCCAGGCCGGCCACCACGGACGCGAGGCCGACCACGAGCACGATGATGTCGATGACGCTGAGCACCTTGAAGCCGCTGAAGTTCTGCGACTGGCTCGCGTCGACACCGGCCACCGAGCTGGAGACGTGCACGCTGACGTGGTACCACGGCAGGAGGAGCCCGACGATCATCGCGGCGCCCCCTGCGACGAGGATCCAGCCCACGAGGTGCGTCGTCAATCGCGCCTCGCGCAGACCGGCCAGGCCGCCGCGGAGATCGATCAGGGCGTAGGCCGCCGCGCCGGCCCAGATGAGCAGGCCGACGATGAAGAGCAGGAACGAGAAGTAGGAGAGGACGACCGCCAGGAGCGTCGCGCCGAGCAGGCCGTACGCGATGCCGGTCATGCGGCCGAGGTAGATGTGGCCGGACCCCGGTGCGACGACGCTCAGCAGCGCGGCGAGGTCGGGCGAGCGCTCGCCGCCGGCGACCGGCCCGCGGTCGGCGCCCGTGCCCGCGCCGACCGGCGGCTCCTCCTGGACGGCGGTCGGCTGTGGTTCGGCGGCCGGCTCGCGTTCCGGTTCGGGCTCTGGTCCCGGCTGTGGCTGCGGCTCCGGCTGCGGCTCCGCGGCGGGCTCGTCGCCCGCCCACAGCGGCCCGGCGCCGGAGCCGGCGGCAGGCTCGGGCGTCGTCGCGGCGGGCTCGGCCGGCGCCGGCGAGGATCCCGACAGCGCCCCAGGCGAGATCGCGGGCAGGTTGACCATCGACGGGCCGATCGGCGCCGCGACGGGCGTGACCTCGGCCACCGGGTCGGTCGCCATGACCCCGGCGTCCGCGACGTGGTCGGTCCACTGGGTGCCGTCCCAGTAGCGGTGCTCGTGCCGGCCCCGGGGATCGGGATGCCAGCCGGCCGGTGAGTCGCTCATGGGCTGGTTCCTACCGGCCGGACCGGACGCGTGCAAGCCACGTGTCGAACGACAACGCGTCGCTCTCCACCGACTCGTCGGAGTGGATCACGTGCATCAGCGCGTTGATCAGCGCGAGATGGGTGAACGCCTGCGGGAAGTTGCCCAGGTGGCGACCCGACCGCGCCTCGATCTCCTCCGCGTACAGCCCGAGCGGGCTGGCGTAGGACAGCAGCTTCTCGCACAGCTCGCGCGCGAGTGACACCTCGCCGATCTCGCACAGCGCCGAGACGAGCCAGAACGAGCAGATCGTGAACGTCCCCTCATCGCCCCTGAGGCCGTCGTCGGTCTCCTCCACGCGGTAGCGCAGCACGAGGCCGTCCTGCGTGAGCTCATTGGCGATCGCCATCACGGTCGCCCGGATGCGGGCGTCGTCCGCCGGCAGGAAGCGCACCAGCGGCATCAGCAGCACGGACGCGTCCAGCGCGTCGGTGTCGTAGTGCTGTGCGAACACGCCGCGCTCGTCGAGCGCGTTCTCACAGATGTCGGCATGGATCTCGTCGGCGGCCTTCTGCCACTCCGACGCCTTTCCCCAGTCCTCGCGCAGCTCGGCCAGCCGCGC